>NZ_JBSXOP010000016.1:0-15907 GCF_056859535.1 Marinobacter sp. L-46 | reverse complement strand
TAGCGGTCTGGAACCACCTGATCCCATCCCGAACTCAGACGTGAAACAGACCAGCGCCGATGGTAGTGTGGTTCGCCCATGTGAGAGTAGGTCATCGTCAGGCTCTTAATACCAAAACCCCCGACAGCGTTGCTGCCGGGGGTTTTTTCATTTCAGGTCTGGGAAAATAATAGAAGGTCGTCCTGGCCGAGCTATTTACTGATCAGCTCTATCAGACCACCCATAATGCTTTGCATCAGCGCAAAGCGGTCACTGGTTCGTTCTGCGTGGGCCTGAAGTTGCCCTGCTTGCCGGCTGGTTATCCAGGCCAGGGCGATTACCAGCGTTATCACGGCGGCGGACAGCCATCGTGTGTTCTTTCTCAGGCGCCTGCTTTGCTCTGCCTGATGGATGTGCTTTTCTTCCTGCTGCTGTTTGAGTTCCCTGAGTTGCTCTTCCAGCTCTTCGTAAGCCACCTCCAAGGTGGACATTCGTCCGCTGATCTTCCTCTGTGCCTGTTCCGGAGCTTCGGTAACAGGTTGTCCGACGTTCTCCACAGCCAGCCTGAGCGCTTCACTGTGCTCCGGTTCCGGGATGTCTGAGAGAATCAGGTCCAGGGTTCGCATCAGCTGCTCACGGTCCACCTGCTTGCGGATAACCCCGGCGGCACCGAGCGCCCGGGCCTCTTCGATGTATTTTTCGGCGTTCTGGGAGGTGTACATGAATACGGGGATATCACGGGTATCCGGCAGGCTCTTCAGCTTTTCAAGGGCCTGGAAGCCGTTCATGCCTGGCAGCATATGATCGAGGAAGATGACATCAAAGTGATCGGATTGAAGAACCGGAAAGGCCTCTTCGGCTGTGGCCACGGCTTTGCTGGAAATGTCCGCACGCTCGAGCAGGCGCGCAAGAATGATGCGCGCTGTTGAAGAGTCCTCGATGATAAGCGCGTGGCCCCGTGGCATTCCCTGTCCCTCTGTGGTTAACCGTTTATGGTTTCAGAGGAAACTATATAAGCAGATCAGAAAACATACAGTGGACTAACGGGCCTTGGTGTCATATTTGAGACACCCTTTTGATTTTTCCCTTGTACAGTGTCAGCGCTTCTGTTTGAGCTGCTTGTTCACCAGTGCCCGCAATGCCGCCGGCTTAACCGGCTTGTAAAGTACCTGGTAGCCTCGGCTGATCGCATCTTCACGTACCTCCGGCGCCATGTAGCCGGTGATCAGAATGCCCGGGATACCGGCTCCCAGAACTTCTCTGATGCCGTCCATGGCATCGAGCCCGTTACGGTTATCATCGAGCTGGTAATCCGCCAGGATGATGTCCGGTTTATGGCCTTCGAGCTTGTTCAGGGCGCTTTCCAGACTTTCCGCGGCGGTTACCTCGCACTGCCAGTTGCTCAGCAGCGCGACCATTCCCTGAAGGATCGCAGCATCGTTATCGATGCACAGCACCTTCAGGCCGCCCAGACTGGACACCCTTCTGGAGTTGCTGCCTGCCTTGCTGGCACTGGCATGGACCTGCTCTGCCGGAGCCCTGGGCACGGTGACGGCAAAAGTACTGCCTTTGCCCTGGGTTGAGTGCACGGTTACCGGGTGGTCCAGCATGCCACTGATACGGTCGACGATGGCCAGTCCGAGGCCGAGCCCCTTCTTGTCCCGGCCGTGCTGGAAGCGCCTGAATTCCTCGAAGATGTGGGCGAGTTGCTCTTCGGACATCCCGGGGCCGGTATCCCAGACTTCAATACGCAGGAAGCCCTTCATGCGCCGACAGCCCATAAGGATCTTGCCACTTGCGGTATAGCGGATGGCATTGGACAGGAAATTCTGGACTACCCGCCGCAACAGCTTGGCATCTGAGCGTACCCAGGCCGAGCTGGGCACTACGTGGAGTTCCAGTTCCTGATCCTTGGCAATGGCGGAGAACTCGGTAGCCAGGTGCTTCAGGAGGTCGTTCACCGGGAATACCGTAATATCCGGCTCCAGGGCACCGGCATCCAACTTGGAAATATCCAGCAGGGTGCTGATGATCTCTTCTGCCGCCCCGAGTGAGCTGTCAATGTGTTCCACCAGCTGTTTCGGTTCGCCATCGGTGATCTTGCCGGACAGGGCCGAGGTAAACAGCCGGGCAGCGTTCAGTGGCTGTAGGAGGTCATGGCTGGCTGAGGCAAGGAAGCGGGTCTTGCTCTGGTTAGCCTGTTCCGCCACGGACTTGGCCTTGAGCATCTGCTCGTTGATTACCTGCAATTCCTGGGTGCGTTCCCGAACCCGTTGCTCCAGATAGATGTTGGTTTCTTTAAGCGCCTGCTCGGTGCGCCGCATGGCAGTGATGTCCTGGAAGGTGGTCACGTAACCACCGCCGGGTATAGGGCTGCCGTCTACCCTGACCACTGTGCCATCCGGCCGTTGACGTTCGTAGGACATGGGCTTGCCATCGCGCATGGCGCTGCAGCGGTCTTCTATGATCTCGTCGATACGCCGGGCCGACAGGTTGGCGTTGGTCAGGTTGTAACGCATCAGGTCTTCGACAGGCCGGCCTACCCGGACAAACCCTTTCGGGTAATGGAACAATTCCAGGTAGCGGTGGTTCCAGACCACCAGCTGTTGCTGGTGATTCACCACAGACACTCCGAGACTGATGTTCTCGATGGCGGATTGCAGCAATTCCCGGCTGAAGGTCATGGCCTGGGAGGCTTCATCAACGATGCTGACCACGTCTTCGATCTGCATGTCGCGACCGGTCAGGGTGGACTCCAACACGACACGGGCAGTCGAGGCACCGATGACCGAGGCAAGCTGCCGCTCGATATACTTCATCAGGTGCGATGAGGCAGGCCGGTGCGGATACAGGCGAATGGCGTTACGCCGCTCGTAGTTCCGGAAGATGCTTTCCGAGCGTTCCTCACCCATGAAGCGGTCGGTAAGGGCCTGCAGGTCAGAGGTCAGAATTTCACCCTGCCAGCTCTGGTGCTGGGCGCTTTCCGCTTTTGGTTGGGCCTCATGGAAGAACGCGGCAATTTGTATCTTTTCGCGAATACGTTGCCGGGTGACCAGCGACAGCAAGATGTAGGTCCCCGTGTTAACCCCCAGGCTCCACAGAATGCCATGGCTGGTCTGGTCCAGTTCAGAGCCAAACAGGGCGGTCGGACGGGCCCAATGCCAGCCGAAAAGGCCGTTTTCGATGAACCCGGCGGATGTCCAGCCGGTAGCAGCCAGTGCAGGCAGGAGCAGGGTGTAGCACCACATCAGGAAACCGAGGCCAAGGCCCCAGACTGCGCCGGTGTAGTTACCCCGGCGCCACAGAATGCCGCCAACCAGGGCCGGGCCGAACTGGGCAGCAGCGGCAAACGAGAGCAGTCCGAAGGCGGTGAGGCTGTAATCGGCCCCGGCCATCCGGTAGAAACCATAGGCGGTCAGTAACACCACAAAGATCGCGGCCCGGCGTATGGACAAGAGCAGGAAGCTGAGATCTGTCCGGCGGTTCATGCGCGGGCGGAAGAAACGCAACAGCCCGGGCATGATGATCTCGTTGCTGACCATGGTGGCGATGGCCACCGAGCAGACAATCACCATGGCGGCCGCAGCAGAGCCGCCGCCAAGAAACGCCAGTACCGCCAGCCATTGCTCGCCAGCCATGATCGGGAGCTGAAGGATAACGATGTCCGGGTCACTTCCGGCCATGTCTGCGTGCAGCAAGCCGCCGGCGGCGATGGGGATCACAAAGGCGCTGGCAATCACCAGGTAGATGGGCATAGCCCAGCGTGCAACCTCCAAATCCCGGTGGTCCGTGTTTTCAACCACCATCACGTGGAACTGTCGTGGCAGGCAGATAATCGCCAGCATGGCCACCAGGGTTTGGGTGAGGAATGCCGGTGCCTCTATAGCGTCTGTGGTCAGGGTGCCAATCAGGTCCGCCTCGGCGGCCTTCTGAAACAGGTCACCGAAACCGTTGAACAGCCCGTACCCGACGAACAGGCCGACAGCGACAAAGGCGATCAGTTTGATCAGGGATTCAAAGGCCACCGCCTGGATCATGCCCCGGTGGTGCTCCGTAGACTCCAGGTGGCGGGTGCCGAACAGCACGGTGAACACGGCCAGGGCAAGGGTGATGTACCAGGCCGAATCGTTCCAGGCCGCAGTACTGATCTCCTGGTAGGTATCGCCGGTGCTGGACAGTACGTTGAAGCCGAGGGCAATGGCTTTCAGCTGCAGGGCGATGTAAGGCACGCTGCCAATCAGCGCGAAGATTGCCACCATGGCTGCCAGCAGTTGTGATTTGCCATAGCGGGAAGCGATGAAGTCGGCAATCGATGTGCTGTTGTTGCGCTTGCTGATGTAGATGATTCGTCGTAACAGGGGCGCAAAGAACACGAAAACCAGCAGGGGCCCCAGATAGATGGGGAGGAAGCCAAAGCCTTCCTGGGTGGCGCGGCCGACAGCGCCGTAGAAGGTCCAGGAAGTGAAGTAAACCGCCAGGGAAAGACCGTAAACATGGGTTCGCGCCAACCTGTTCCGGTAAAGCCCGGGGTGGCGGTCACCCGCCCAGGCAATCAGGAACAGCAGGGAGATGTAGGAGATCGAAATCAGTACAAGCAGCCAGGCGCTAATCATATTGGGTTGCTATCCGGTCTTGGTTATTCAGGCCCCGCAAACAGTTGTGTACAGGGGATCCTGAAGGTTCAGCAGTTTCATATTGTCGACCCTGGGGCTGCCGTCGGAACCCAGCGGTACCAGCTCGCGGCTCTGGCAGTTAATCAGGTGAACCCGGTGCGAAACCGCATCGGTAACGGTCTGGGAGAAGCGGTAAAGGGTAAACCGGACGATATTGGAATCCGGGGTATCTTTACTGATGCTGGCTACATCCACCGTGGAAAACGCGGTTACGTAGGGGAAAACAAAGGTCCACGGGCGGAAGAAGATCTTTTCCTGTTCGGTGTTTACCACAACGGCCTCTTCCGGCAGCAGTGAGCGCTTGTGGTCATACCAGGTGTATTCGCCGTAGATCAGGTAGCCGAGCATACCGGCGCCGGCAAACACCGGGATAATCCATTTTGGCGCGCGCTTGGCGGTGGCGGCACGAATGCCCAGGGCAATACCGGCAGCACCCAGTCCGCAGAATACAGTGGCAACAAAAGTCCAGAACATAAATCGGTATCCTCAAAAAAGAACGGGCTCCCTCACAGAGGAAGCCCGTTCGGTATCAACCTGTCATTGCAGGCAATGATTCAGGCTGTCTTGCAGTTTAATGGTCTTGTGCAGATCCGGCACCGCGCGGGTAACGGACGCTTTCAACCAGTTCCTGGATCTCAACGGGCGGTTCAGCAGTCACTTTGGATACTGCGAAGGCTACCGCAAAGTTGACCACAGCACCAACTGCACCGATGGACAGCGGGGAGATACCCAGTACCCAGTTTTCAGGCGTGTCTGCCAGGTTGTTGGTGCCCGGGATGAAGAACCAGCCTTTGTAGATGAAGATATACGCCAGGGTGAAGATCAGACCGGACAGCATACCCAGGGTTGCGCCCACGTTGTTCACACGCTTGGAGAAGATACCCATCATCAGCGCCGGGAACAGGGAGGCTGCCGCGATACCGAATGCCAGCGCTACCACCTGGGCTGCGAAGCCCGGAGGGTTGGCGCCCAGCCAGGTAGCAACCACAATGGCAACCGCCATGGAAATACGGGCCGCCATCAGTTCGCCTTTCTCACTGATGTTCGGGTTGAGTCGGCCTTTGATCAGGTCGTGACTCACCGCCGAGGAGATTGCCAGCAACAAGCCCGCTGCAGTCGACAGGGCTGCTGCCAGACCACCTGCGGCGATCAGGCCGATTACCCAGCCCGGCAGGTTGGCAATTTCGGGGTTGGCCAGTACCAGGATATCGTTGTTAACAACCATTTCGTTGCCTTCCCAGCCACGCTCGGAAGCGGTAGCGGCGAAGTCAGCGTTCTTGTCGTTATACAGCTGGATACGGCCGTCGTTGTTCTTGTCCTCGTAGGTGATCAGACCGGTCTCTTCCCAGGTGGCAATCCAGCCCGGACGCTGATCGTATTCGATCGGCTGGGCAGCAGTGCCTTCCGGATAGATGGTGGTCATCAGGTTCAGACGAGCCATGGACGCGACAGCCGGCGCAGTCAGGTACAGCAGGGCGATGAAGACCAGGGCCCAGCCGCCGGACCAGCGCGCGTCAGCAACCTTGGGAACCGTGAAGAAGCGGATGATTACGTGGGGCAGACCCGCAGTACCGATCATCAGGGACAGGGTAAACAGAACCATGTTCAGTTTGTTGTCCACATCTGCGGTGTACTCGCGGAAGCCAAGGTCGGTAACAACCTGGTTCAGCTTGGCCAGCAGCGGCATGCCGGATTCGGTGTGGGTAGAGAACATGCCCAGGCCCGGAATCGGGTTGCCGGTCAGTTGCAGGGAGATGAACACCGCCGGAATGGTGTAGGCAACGATCAGAACGCAGTACTGGGCTACCTGGGTGTAGGTGATGCCTTTCATACCGCCGAGTACCGCGTAGATGAATACAACCACGGCTGCGATGATCAGGCCGTTGGTCGCTTCAACTTCGAGGAAGCGGGAGAACGCAACACCGGCGCCAGCCATCTGGCCGATAACGTAGGTGACAGATGCTACGATCAGGCAGATAACCGCGACCAGACGGGCGTTGGGGCTGTAGTAACGGTCACCGATGAACTCGGGTACCGTGAACTTGCCGAACTTCCGCAGGTACGGGGCCAGCAGCATGGCCAGCAGCACGTAACCGCCGGTCCAGCCCATCAGGAAGGTGGAGTTGGCGTAACCGCCGGCGGCAATCAGGCCCGCCATGGAGATGAAGGATGCCGCAGACATCCAGTCGGCACCGATAGCCATACCGTTGGTTACCGGGTGAACACCGCCACCGGCAACGTAGAAGTCGCTGGTGCTACCGGCCTTCGCCCAGATGGCGATGCCGATATAGAGGAGGAACGAGGCCCCTACAAACAATAGGTTAATTGCAAATTGGCTCATTAGTTCTTACTCCTCGTGTACGCCGAATTGTTCGTCGATTTTGTTCATGCGCCAGGCGTAGAAGAAAATCAGAACAATGAAGGTAAGAATCGAGCCTTGCTGGGCAAACCAGAAACCGAGGTCGGTCCCGCCGACTTCAATGTCGGCCAGCATGGGGCGTAGCAGGATGGCAAAACCATAGGAGCACAGGCCCCATATGATCAGACTGCCAAAGATAAGGCGTAGGTTCGCCTTCCAGTAGTTCTCAGCGTCGTAGCTATGACCTGACATACAAAATCACTCCTGTATTGTTGTTGTAGAGCTTTGCTGGGTTTTTGCTGGGGTGGTGCGGAAAGAGAATTTATTATTCATGTAATACTTCTCCGACTTGTTGTCATCTCCGACTTTACCGGTCAATGCGTTTGAGGATATTGGCAAATAGTCTAAGTCTCAGTAACTTGCCTTGCATTTGATCAAGGACATCAACGATAAGCCGAGCTAAATCAAAGTCGGTGCATCTGCTGTAAACGGCGTTGATAATGCAGTTTATCGACCAGTTCTTTCAGGGTTTTTACGTCTTTCTTCTGAGCCATATTGAGCGCTGCAAGGGTCAATTCGGCCGTTACCATCGCATCTGCCGCAGCGTGATGCCGTTCACTAATTTGAAGATTGAAGTAGTCGGCCCAGTTATCCAGCCCGCGCCCCTTGGTCTCGGCGTGGGGGAAAAACGCCGGTAACAGCTCCGCCACATCCATCCACAGGTGCTGAGAGGTGTAGCCCAGTTGGGCTTTCAGGGTCTTCTCTAGGAATTTCTGGTCGAACGTTGAGTGGTAGGCCAGGATGGGATCGCCGTTCATCCACTCCAGCAGGTGCAGCAGGGCATCTTCGGTCTCATGGCCCTGGGTCAGGGCTTCTGGCCCGATGCCGTGAATCAGCACGGTTTCGCTGATATCCAGCTCCGGACGGCGCAGAATCAGGTCAAACTGGTCATTCAGGTGGATGACGCTGCTTTCGATGGCCACCGCGCCAATGGCGATGACTTCGTCTTTCGAGAAATTGAGCCCGGTGGTTTCCAGGTCCAGCACGACCAGCCGGGAACGGGTCAGCAGCTGGTCGCTGGCTGTTTTCGGGGCCGGCAGGCTGTCGGTGTCGTGGTCACCGGTAACGCCGCCCCGACGCTGGGCCAGCCATTGTTTGATCTGTTCGAGCATGGTTGCCGGCCTATAGTTGGTAGGTGATTTCCAGTTTTTGCTGCAGCCGCTGGGCCTGGCGGAAAGATTCCCGCAGTATCCGTCTGTCCAGCGGGTTCAGGTCATCCGGATCTATGTAGTTGGTCAGCTCTTCACCTTTATCGAGCATTTCCTGGTGGGCGCGCATGCGGATGGCCTGAATCAGGCTGTAGGCTTCTTTCCAGGCATTGGCATCCTTGGCGTCGAACACATCTTTGCGGGCCAGTGCATCAATCCGTTCCAGTGTGTTGGCGGTTTCAACGCCGTGGGCCAGGGCGAAGACCCTGACGGATTCCACAAACGGCGCCAGCCCCTGGCGTTTCAGGTCCAGGGAGTGCTTTTTCTCGTCGTTCAGGTAACGGAAGTTGCGGAACATGGTCAGCGGCGGTTTGCGCTGCAAGGCGTTGCCGGCCAGCATTTTCTGGAACAGGGCGTTCTTGCGGATGCGGGCCAGTACGTTTTCCAGTAAACGGTGCAGCGGTTCCGACGGGCCGAAGACGGCGCGCATATCCAGGAAAATCGACGAATAGACCAGGTTCTGCGGGGTCGATGCATCGATAAAGCGTATAAACCAGTCGTCCCATTCGCCGATGCTCAGGCACAGTTTCGGGTTGCTGGCCATGATGTTGCCCTTGCACAGGGTGAAGCCGCACTCAGCCAGCTCATCATTGACCTTGCGGGCGAAGGGCAGCAGCTTTTCACGAACCTGTTCCGGGGTCATGCCTTTCGGAGTCTCGAACAGGATGCCGTTGTCCTGGTCGGTCAGCAGGGTCTGCTCCTGCCGGCCTTCGCTGCCGAAGGTGAGCCAGGTGAACGGAATGCCCGGATCGTTCTTCTTCAGGTTCAGTTCCAGTACCCTTCGCACGGTGACATCATTCAGGGTGGTGATGATCTTGACCACCTGGCCGGAGTCCGCGCCATGGGCCAGCATGGCATCCACCAGCCTGGAAACGTCGGTGCGCAGGGCCACCAAGGTGCGGAGGTGGGTAGCGGTGCCGATGGTGCGGGCCAGGTTGACCAGGTCTACCCGCTGGAGGGAGAACAGGTCCCGCTCGGAGACCACACCGATGAGTCGCTGTTCTTCGTCCACCACGCACAAATGGGCAAAGTGATGTTCCGCCATCAGCATGGCTGCCTCGAAGGCATCGGCGGTTGACGGCAGGCAGCAGGGATTCGACGTCATTACCTGGCTGATGGGTGTGTCCAGTGGCCCCTTTTCTTCGGCAACCATGGTGCGCAGGTCGCGCAGGGTAAAGATGCCGGTGGGGTGGCGGCCGTCATCGGTAATGATGATGCTGCCCACGTTGTTTTCGTGCATCCGGGCCACGGCTTTGCGCACCGGCAGGTCCGGGGAGCAGACGATTGGATTGCGCAAGGCATAGCGTTCCAGCGGGGTGTCCAGGCTGTTACTGGAGCCGATGGAGGCCATGGCCTTGGATTGCAGGCGCTGGTTGACCTGCTCCAGCAGGCTGCTGACCCCGCGCAGGCAGAAATCCCGGAACGGCTCGCTTTCAGAAATCAGGGTTACGAAATCTTTCTTCTCGATGCTAAGGCAGAAGGTGTCCCCGGCCGCCCGGTGCAGGGTGCGGGTCGGCCGCTCGCCCACCAGCGCTGCCAGGGGGAAGCATTCGCCCTGGCTGATTTCGAAAGTGGTTTCGGTTCGCTCTTCGGTTTTGTGCTGGCGCTCGCCCCGGATCCGGCCTTGCTTGACCACGTAGAATCGCTTGGCCTGCCCGTCTTCCGGCGACAGCACCACATCACCGTCCGCGTAGAAGCTGAGGGTGGCATGTTCGGCAAAGTGCGCCAGGTGGGTGTCGTCCATGCTTGAAAAGGGTGCATGTTCCCGCAGGAACGACATAATCGCGCGGGTATTCTGGGGGCGGGTGGTGTCCTGGTTTGCTGCGGCCATAGCGGAGTTCGTCCTGGTCCTGGTGGCGCGGCGGGTTACCGGCGCTCATTCGTTATTGTTGTCCTTCTGCAGTGTAGTGCAGCAGGTCGTTGTTGTACCTTACGATTTTCGTCGCAAACCTTGTCGGTTGTCTGCTTTATGGTAGCCCCGGGCAGTGGTAGAGTTCTGATACTTGTCAATCCGGAAGCAGTTAGTGTCATGACCAGTAAAGACGAACGCCTGGCCTTCCTCGAAGAGATGAAGGATGTCCGGCGGATCCGTAAACCCAACAAAGCGGAAGTGGCGGTTCCACGGGAACTGACGCCTGGCCACCTGGCACGCCAGCAGGCTGCGGTAGAGACCCCGGTGCGCGACCTGAACCCGCTGACCTCAGACATGGTGGAGCCGTTGACGGCCCACGATGTACTGAGCTGGATGCGTCCGGGCATTCAGCATGGGGTGTTCCGCAAGTTGCGGCTGGGCCAGTATCCCATTGAAGCCCGGCTGGACCTGCACCGGATGACCGTAGAAGAGGCCCGGCGGGAAGTGTTCGCCTTTATTAACGATTGCGTGCGCTACGGCCTGCGTTCGGTGATTATCCTGCATGGCAAAGGGGAGCGTAATCCGGACGGGATCGCCCAGCTGAAGAGTTACCTGGCCAAGTGGCTGCCGGAGCTGGATAGCGTGTTGGCGTTCCATTCGGCCCAGAAGCACCACGGTGGCACCGGTGCCGTCTACGTGATGGTGCGCAAAAGCGAGCGGGACAAACAGCATAACCGGGAAGTACACGGCAGCCGCTAGGGTGCCTGAACAGTGTGACAAACGAGGAAAGTAATATGACCAAGCGTTCTGTAGCAGTGTTGATGTTAGCAAGCCTTTTTGCCCTGACCGGCTGTAAAGACCGGGTGATCTGGAACGACAACGGCAAGGTGGATGAGGCAACCCAGAACCGGGAAGTCTGGAACACCAATGGCCAGGTCGATTCCGGCGAGCGCAAGATCTGGGTGAATAAAGACGGTAAGGAAGTGGTGAAGTAAGCCCGCGGGCTTGCTTCAAACCACGACACAAAAACTAGAGGAACGGCTCATGGCGTTCAGCCTGACAGTGAATGGAAACCGGCACACGGTGGATGTAGATTCGGATACGCCCCTTTTGTGGGTCATACGGGATGAACTGGGACTGAAAGGCACCAAGTTTGGTTGTGGTGCCGGCCTGTGTGGCGCCTGCACTGTGCACGTGAATGGCCAGCCGGCCCGTTCCTGCTCCACCGCCATTGAGCTGGTGGATGGTGCCGAGATTACCACCATCGAAGGGCTGTCAGAGGGCGGCAATCTGCATCCCCTGCAGCAGGCCTGGATCAGCGAGGGCGTTCCCCAGTGCGGCTATTGCCAGTCTGGCCAGATTATGACCGCTGCCCACCTGCTGGCTAATAATCCCTCACCCTCCCGGGATGACATCGTGGCCGCCATGACCGGCAACCTGTGCCGCTGCGGCACCTACGCCCGCATTGTGGCCGCGGTGGAATCGGTGGCCGGCGGTGTTGGCCATTATCAGCCCGAGCAGGAGGGCGCCTGATATGACCATGAACCGCCGTGATTTTATGAAAGTCAGCACCGGTGCCTCCGGCAGTCTGGTACTGGCCCTGTCGCTCCCGGGCTGTGCCTCGGTACAAACCGGCTTCGAGCCGGAAACCGATGAATGGACGCCGGATGTCTGGCTGGAGCTCAACAAGCAGGACGAAATTACCTTCACCCTGGCCCGGGTTGAAATGGGGCAGGGCACATATACCGGCCTGACGACCCTGATTGCGGAAGAACTGGATGTGGATCCGGCCCGGATTCAGGTGAAGTTCGCGCCGGTAGCGCCGGAATACCGTAACCCGTTTATCGGCCTGCAATTGACCGGTGGCAGTACCAGCGTAGCGAGCAGCTGGCAGCCCCTGCGGGAGGCGGGAGCGTCTGCCAGGTTGATGCTGGTTATGGCCGCCTCCCGGGTTTGGGGCGTGGATGCCGATAACTGCCGTACCGACAACGGCCGGGTGCTTCATCCCAACGGGGTGGATTCCCTGCGTTATGGTCAGCTGGTTGAGCTGGCGGACAAAGAAGTGATTCGGGGCGATGTGCCGCTCAAACCCCGTTCGGAATGGAAATACATCGGCAAGCAGGCCGGCAAACTGGACGCCCGGGCCAAGGCCACGGGCACCGCGGTTTACGGCATTGATGTCGAGCTGCCGGGCATGGTGTACGCGGTGATGACCCGCAGCCCTCGCTACGGAGGCCGTGCCCAATCGTTTAACCGCGATGAGATTCTGGCCATGGCTGGTGTGCAGGCGGCGTTTATCACCGAACGCGGTGTCGCCGTGGTGGCAGGCAGTTACTGGAAGGCCCGTAAAGCGCAGCAGGCTGTGCGCGTGGAGTGGGATTTCTCCGAGGCCCTGGATACCACGGTTGATGATGTGTTCGAGGGCTATCGTAAAGCCGCCAGTGAAGACCCCGGCGAGCAGGAACGCTCTGAAGGCGATGTGGAAGAGGCAATCAGCAAAGCCGGGCGCGTGGTGGAAGCCGAGTACGAACAGCCATACCTGGCCCATGCGCCGATGGAACCCATGAATGCCACCGCCTGGTACCACGATGGCGGCATGGAGATCTGGGCGCCAACGCAGGCACCGGATCTCGGGCGCATTGCGGCCTGCCGGAATTCAGACCTTTCACCGGATGACGTGACTGTGCACACCACCTTCCTGGGTGGCGGATTCGGTCGCCGGCTGACCCAGGATTACATCGAGGAAGCCGCTGCGGTTGCCTATGAGCTGAAGGTGCCGGTCAAACTGATCTGGTCCCGGGAAGAAGACATGCGCCACGGTTTTTGGCGCCCGGCCATGCTGCACCGGATGACGGCCAGCCTGGACGGTTCTGACCTCACTGGCTGGGACCACCAGATTGTCGGCCCGCAGATTCTGGACTGGTACGTGCGCAATGCTGCGCCGGCCCAGTATCCCTGGGCACCAAAATTTCTCTACAACACCCTCGGTAAAGTGGGTTTGATGGTTGAGGGCCTGGCCACACCAAAAGATGTATCTGCCATAGAAGGTGCTATCGGCTATCCCTATCAGGTACCGAATGTCAGCGTACGACACACCCATACCGACCCCGGTGTGCCTATTACCTGGTGGCGATCAGTCGGCTACTCCCACAATGGGTTTGCCGTTGAAACCTTTATGGACGAACTGGCCCACGAGGCTGGGCAGGATCCCCTGGAATTCCGCCGAAAACTGCTGGCCAAAGAGCCGCGCCACGCCAGGGTTCTGGAACGGGCGGCGGATCGGGCGCAGTGGGGCGAGCCGCTCCCGGAAGGCAGGGCGCGCGGTATAGCGCTATTCCAGAGTTTTGGCACCTACGTAGCCCAGGTGGTGGAAGCTGGTATCGAGAACGGCGAGATCCGTGTTTACAAGGTAACCGCCAGTGTGGATTGTGGCCAGGTGGTTAACCCGCGCATCGTGGAAGACCAGATTTCCGGCGGTATCCTGTTTGGCCTGACGGCGGCGTTGTTTGGCGAAATCACCTTTAACAGGGGTGAAGTCCAGCAGAGCAACTTCCACGATTATCGGCTGCTGCAGATGCACCAGGTGCCTGAGGTTGTGGTGGATATTGTCGACAGCGATGAAGCCCCCACCGGCGTGGGCGAGCCGGGTGTGCCGCCGGTTATTCCTGCTCTGGGCAATGCGCTGTTTGCACTGACCGGTAAGCGCCAGCGCCGGTTACCGCTGACCGCATGATCAAGCGGTTTGGTGTAATAGACGGAGAATGCCAGTGTTTGATGTGACCCGATACGCTATTGCCGCCCAGTCCATCGTGGATGCCGGGCGCTTCCTGTATGACAGGGGCTGGTCGCCGGCCACCAGCAGCAACTATTCTGCCCGCATCGACAGCGATCACATTGCCATTACCGTGTCCGGGCGCCACAAAGGTCAACTCGCTGCCGGTGATGTCATGGTGGTAGACCTGAACGGCAACCCGGTCCAGAGTAACTGCAAGTCCTCGGCAGAAACCCTGCTGCACACGGTGTTGTATCAGGTGTTTCCGGATGCGGGTGCAGTGCTGCACACCCACTCGGTGAAGGCCACCGTGCTCAGCCGCCTGATCTGGCCGGGCAAATCGCTGGAGCTGGAAGGCTATGAACTGCAAAAAGCCTTTGCCGGTGTAAACAGCCATGAGGGCCGGCTATCGATACCGGTGTTCGACAACACCCAGGACATCCCGGCCCTGGCGGAACAGACCGCCGAATGGTTTCGGGCCCATCCGGAACAGCCCGGATACCTGATTCGTGGCCATGGCCTGTATACCTGGGGCGCCACCATGGCGGACTGTCTGCGTCATGTGGAAGCCTTTGAATTTCTCTTTGAATGTGAACTTGAAACCATGAGGGTCCGCCCATGACCACCCTGAGCATCTTCCACCAGAACCAGCCGCGAACCGCCCACACCGTGACCACCGACCCGCAGGTGATTCGGAACACGCTGGCCAGTCAGGGTGTGCGCTTTGAGCAATGGCCAACCCGGGAGCTGCCGGCTTCGGCCACCCAGGAACAGATTCTGGAAGCCTACGCAGACGAGGTAGAGCGACTGAAGCAGGAATGCGGATTCCAGACCGCCGACGTAGTCAGCCTGACCGCGAACCATCCGGACAAGGATGCCTTCCGCCAGAAGTTCCTCGACGAACACACCCACAGCGAAGACGAAGTGCGGTTCTTCGTGCGGGGGCAGGGGCTGTTCTACCTGCATTTTGGTGATCAGGTGTATGCCCTGATGTGCGAAAAGAATGACCTGATCAGCGTTCCGGATGGCACCCGCCACTGGTTTGATATGGGCCCGGAGCCGGAATTTACCTGTATTCGCCTGTTCACGAATCCGGAAGGCTGGGTGGCCAGCTTCACCGGTGAGGAGATTGCCTCCACCCTGCCCAGATACGAAGCCCTGGCGGGGGTGGCCTGATGATCCGGGTGATTCTGACCGACATCGAAGGCACCACCAGCTCTATCTCCTTTGTACACGAAGTGCTGTTCCCCTACGCCAGTGAACACCTGCCGGCGTTTGTGCGGGCCCATCACCACACCACGCCGGCGGTTGCAGAGCAGCTGGCGATTGTGGCGCAGAAAAGCGGTGTCGACAGCAAGGACGTGGAAGCTCTCATCGAAGTACTCCAAGGCTGGATCAGCGAGGACCGTAAGGAAGGTTCCCTCAAGGCCTTGCAGGGCATGGTCTGGGAGCAGGGATATCACAGCGGCGAGTTGAAGGGCGACATCTACCCGGATGCGGCGGATTACCTGCAGCGCTGGCATGATCGGGGCCTGAGGCTGTTCGTATATTCCTCTGGCTCGGTGAAGGCCCAGAAGCTGATTTTTGGTCACAGCAGTGAAGGCGACTTTACACCGTTTTTCTCTGGGTATTTTGATACCGGCGTAGGTGGTAAGAAAGAAGCGCAGTCGTACCGTAACATCCTGGACGAGCTGGGTGTCGAGCCGGGTTCTGTGCTGTTTCTCTCGGACGTTGAAGCCGAGCTTGAAGCGGCCGAGCAGGCGGGTATGAAAACCGCCTGGCTGGTACGTGAGGGTGAATTGCCGGACACCGGTCGCTTCGTGG
The DNA here is from genome assembly GCF_056859535.1 of Marinobacter sp. L-46. NCBI lineage: Bacteria > Pseudomonadati > Pseudomonadota > Gammaproteobacteria > Pseudomonadales > Marinobacteraceae > Marinobacter > Marinobacter sp. L-46. Next base: position 180 of record NZ_JBSXOP010000016.1, on the reverse strand, counting down.
CCCGGGACTTTGCGGAGGTAGACGCGCTGCTGCGTAAACGCTAGCCCGGATTTCTCATAGTGCTCCAACAACCTTCGCAGACCAAGCCTGGTAGTGCCAGATCCGAGTGGTCATGGTCGAAGTTGGCGATTATTTAGCCAGTTTCCGGCATTCAGGCACAACTCCCCCTTTCCCCCATTG
>NZ_JBSXOP010000015.1:0-22522 GCF_056859535.1 Marinobacter sp. L-46 | reverse complement strand
CTTTATCCAAACTCATAATGAGAAACTGGCAAAGCCGTTCCGCTGGCACAAGAGTGCAGAATCGATTATGACTTCAGTGACGCGAGCAAAGCTGAGTGTTATTGATAATAAATAAAGGGATTACCCAGACGGGACACTAGTCTCCCGCTTGGGCAGAGCCACAACCCGTGCCGTCATCAAGCCCCTCAAACAGGTCCGACGGATAAGCCACGTTATCGTCGATGCTGAGATGCCTTTGGTACAGTCCCGCTGTGTCTATTGCCTCCTGAACAGGCCGAAACGACCGCCGGTGGTCCGGTGTTGCACCCAAGCGTTTCAGCGCTTCCAGATGCACCGGCGTGGGATAACCTTTGTGCTGGGCCAGACCGTAGCCGGGGTATTGCTGCTCCAGCATCTCCATTTCCCGGTCGCGGGTGACCTTGGCGAGGATAGACGCGGCGCTGATCGCCTCAACCCGGGCATCGCCCTTCACCACCGGCTCGGAGGGCCAGCGCCAATCCGGGCAACGGTTGCCGTCTACCAATACGTATTCAGGTTCGAGAGCCAGGCCTTCCACCGCACGGGTCATGGCCAGCAAGGTAGCCTGGTAGATATTGATCTGGTCAATTTCCGATGCCTCACACCGGCCCAGGCTCCAGGCAGCGGCCCTTTCGAGGATCTCGTCGTACAGCTTCAGGCGGCGCTTTTCGGTGAGCTTCTTGGAGTCCGCCAGGCCCTCAATCGGCCGTTCCGGGTCCAGTATCACGGCCGCAGTCACCACTGCTCCAATCAGCGGGCCGCGGCCCACTTCATCAACCCCTGCCAGTAACCGACCCTTGTAGCTGCACTCAAATGGTGGAAGGTCTTTTGCGGCCATCAGCGCCGGCGCTCCATTAATTCGGAAATAGCGGTTGCAGCGCGTTCGTCCGCATTCTGGCGCAGGCTTTCGTGCAACTCGCTGAAGGCTTGCTGCAACTGCTCGCGCTCTTCGGTGTTTTCCATGCGCTCCAGCACGGCGGCGCCCAGGGCCTCCGGTGTGGCGTCATCCTGCAGCAACTCCGGCACCAGGCCTTGTTGCGCCAGCAGGTTCGGCAGGGCCACCCAGGGCACCTTCACCAGACGGGACAGCAGTTTGTAGCTGAGGTTGCTCAACCGGTAGCCCACCACCATAGGGCGCTTGAGCAGCATGGCTTCCAGGGTTGCCGTGCCCGAGGCCAGCAATACCACATCGCTGGCCGCCATCACCTCCCGGGAACGACCACGCACCAGGGTAACCGGCAGTTTCACTTCCAGCGCCTCTACCAGACCCTCTACCTGTTTCTCCCGGTCCCGGTTGACGCAGGGAATCACCAGCTGGATATCCGGGCGGCGCTCCTGCAGCCAGCGGGATGCCTCCAGAAACAGGGTGCCAAGGCGCTCAACTTCCCCACCCCGGCTGCCGGGCAATACTGCCAGAACCGGCTGATCGAGGTTCAGGCCAAGTGCCTTGCGGGCCGCCCCTGTATCTGGCTGCATGGGAATTCTGTCAGCCAGCGGGTGCCCCACAAAGGCCACCGGCACATTGTGCTCTTCGTAGAAACGGGCTTCGAAGGGAAACAGGGTGAGCATCAGGTCGACAGACTTGGCAATCTTGAAAATTCGCTTCTGGCGCCAGGCCCAGACCGAGGGGCTTACGTAATGAACCGAGGGAATACCGGCTTCCCGGCAGCGGCGTTCAATCGCCAGGGTGAAATCCGGGGAATCGATACCGATGACCACGTCCGGCGGTGTGGTGAAGAAGTATTCCAGCAGGCGCGCACGGATACTGAACAGCTCGCGAATGCGCCCGAGCACTTCCACCAGCCCCATCACGGAAAGCCTTTCCATGGGTACCAGGGAGTGAAAGCCTTCGGCGATCATTTCATCGCCGCCGATGCCCACAAAGCGGGCTTTCGGATAGCGTTTGCGCAACGAGCGAATCAGCCCGGCACCGAGGATATCCCCCGATGCCTCGCCGGCGATGATTGCAATGGTTACCTTGCGGGAGCTGACCTGCCCGGTTTCAGCGGTTGCCACCAGGGCCTCCTGGCTCAGCGAATGATGCCGCGATCCGCTCCCCGGAGCGAGTCAATCAGCGGGCGGACTTCCGGCACGTCATTAAAGGACTTCTCGAGTTCTTCAATCGCCTGCTCGGTGGTCAGGCCCTGACGGTAAACCACCTTGTAGGCGCGGCGCAGGGCCATCAGCACGTCTTTGCTGAAGCCACGACGCTTCAGGCCTTCCACATTCATGCCATGGGGCTGGGCAGACTGGCCAGACGCCATCACATAGGCAGGAATGTCTTTGAGTACGATGCTGCCGCCAGCCGCCATGCTGTGGGGGCCGATGTGGCAGAACTGGTGCACCATGGTGCCACCGCCGAGAATAGCATGGTCGCCTACGGAGACGTGGCCGGCCAGGGTGGCGCAGTTGGCCAGGATGGTGTTGTCGCCTACGATGCAATCATGGGCCACGTGTACATAGGCCATCAGCAGGTTGCCGCTGCCAATACGGGTTTCGCCCCGGTCCTGGACCGTGCCACGGTGAATCGTGCAGTTTTCGCGGATAATATTGTTATCACCAATCACCAGCGTGGTGGGCTCGCCGGCGTATTTCTTGTCCTGACACTCTTCACCGATGCTGGAAAACTGAAAAATGCGGTTATTGCGACCGATTACCGTTGGGCCCTTGACCACCACGTGGGAGAGAATCTCGGTACCCTCGCCGATCTCCACACCGGGGCCGATGTAACTCCAGGGGCCTACGGTTACGTTGTCTGCCAGTTTGGCTGACGGGTCTACAATCGCCTGAGGATGGACACCCGACCAGTCATTTGTCGCCATCAAGCTTCTCTCTCAGCGGTCATGATTTCTGCCACGCACACCACTTCGCCATCAACGAGTGCCCGGCAATTGAATTTCCAGATACCGCGCTTGGCGGAGACAAATTCAGCCTCCATATCCATGCGGTCTCCCGGCACCACGGGGCGCTTGAAGCGCGCTTTGCTGGAGCCAGCCAAATATTGTATCACGCCATCAGAGGGTTTCCGTTCTACAGTCACAAAACCGAGAATGCCCGCCAACTGGGCCATGGCTTCGATAATCAGCACGCCGGGCATAATCGGGTTATCCGGGAAGTGCCCGGTAAAGAACGGCTCGTTGAAGGAGATGTTCTTGTAGCCTTTGATCGACTTACCTTTCTCCACATCGGTAACCCGGTCTACCAGCAGAAACGGGTATCTGTGTGGCAGGTACTCAAGAATCTCATCAATCTTCATCTGCATGTTGATCGGCCTCAGCCCTCTGATTTCTTTTCCAGTTCTTTTATGCGCCGGGCCAGGCTGTCCAGATGCCTGAAACGCACGGCGTTCTTGCGCCAGTTCCGGTTAGTGTCGGCACTGGTGCCGGAAGAATACACGCCCGGCTCTCGGATATCACCCGTTACCAGCGTCATGCCGGTAAGGTGCACCTGATCCCCGATCTCCAGGTGCCCCGCCACCCCGGAGGCGCCACCAAACACACAGTGTTTGCCGATGCGGGTACTGCCGGCGATACCGACCATGGCAGCCATGGCGCTGTGATCACCGATATGAACGTTATGGGCGATCTGGATCAGGTTATCCAGCTTCACACCGTTGCCAATGACTGTGCTGTCGAGCGCGCCACGGTCGATGGTGGTGTTGGCGCCCACTTCCACATCATCACCCAGCACCACACCGCCAAGTTGGGCAATGCGGTGCCACTGGCCCCGCTCGTTGGCAAAGCCGAAACCGTCTGAACCGATCACCGCACCACTGAGGATATGGCAACGCTGCCCCACTACAATGTCGTGGGCCAGGGTAACCCGGGGGCGGATAATCGTGTGGTCTCCGATGCGGCTGCGTGCGCCGATGACGGTGCCGGCGCCTATTACAACGTGGGCTCCAAGATACACACCGGCTTCGATGACCGCGTGGGGCCCCACGCTGGCAGTGTTGTCTATGCTGGCGCTCTCATCTACCACAGCGGTGGGATGAACACCGGCTGAGGCCACCGGCGCAGGGTCAAACCAGTGACTGAGGCGAGCATAGCCCATGTACGGGTTGTCCAGTAACAGGACATTGGTAGGGCAATCATCCGCGGCTACAGGTGAGAGGATAACCGCACCGGCCCGGGTATCTTGCAGGTATTTGCCGTAGGCCGGATTGGCCAGAAAGCTGATCTGATCCGGGCCGGCGGCCTTCAAGGTGGCCAGGCCGCTGACCATGATATCGGGGTCTCCCCGGAGACTGGCTCCCAACGCATCGGCTATTTCCTGGAGCCGATAGGACTTCTGTGACATTGCCTTCTCCAAACACCGGGGCGGGGAGCCCCTTGTTCTTTACTTGTTCAGTTTGTCCAGCAGCTGGGACGTCAGATTCATTTCCGGCTTCACGTAAACCACCGCTTCGCTGGGCAGGATCAGGTCCAGGTCATGCTCTTCCAGCAGTTCTTTGACCGCCACATCCACTTCCGGGCGGGCATTTTCAAGGAACTGCTGCTTGCGCTGGTTAACCGTGGCATCGAGGCGTTGCTTGAGGAAGTTGAACTCCTGCACCTTCTCCTGGAATTCACCCGCCACCTTGTTACGCTCGCTTTCGTTCATCATGGAGCCGTCTTTTTCCAGGCGGTCTTTCAGCTTGCGGGCTTCTTCCTGGGCCTGGCGAACCTTATCTTCATCTCCGGCGAAGTCCCGCTGCAGCTGCTGGCTGAAGGTCTGGGCATCATCCGAGGCAAACAGGGCCTGGCGCAGATCCACCACACCAATGCGGGTTTCGGCAGCTGCCTGGGCCGAAAAGGCCAGCAAGGCGGCACCAATCAAAGCAGTCACACGGTTCATCTTCAATCTCCTTTGTTTCATCCTTTATTTTTTATAGTGGCGTCAGAATGTCTGGCCCATAGAGAACTGGAATACCTGGGTGTTATCACCCGGCTTGTCGTTCAGCGGCTTCGCCAGACTGAAGGCCAGCGGGCCAACAGCGGTAATCCACTGGAAGCCAATACCGGCGGACATTCTGATTTCGCTCAGTTCCGGATCGAAACCGCGCGCAGTGTTGAACACCTGACCTGCGTCCAGGAAAAACGCCGTTCTCATGGAGCGGGTATCACCGGCAAAGGGCGTGGGGAATATCAGCTCAACACCACCTTCAGTGAGCAGGTTACCGCCGAACGGATCCGGGCGTGAGAGGTCGTTGACGTTGTTCGTAGCAAGGAGACCCAAGGAGTTGGCCCGGTACCCCCGAACCGATCCGTAGCCCCCTGCATAGAAGTACTCGTAAAACGGCATCTGGGTCCGATCTCCGTAACCATCACCATAACCGATCTCTGAACGCGCCCGTAAGATCCAGCGATTATCGTCAGTCACCGGATAGTAGAAATCGGTCTTGTGTGTCACCTTGTAAAAGGTCAGATCGCTGCCCGGCACTGCTACGTCAAGCGACAACGACTGGCTATGGCCATCACTGGGCAGAACACCCCGGTTGAAAGTACTGCGGCGCCAGCTGCCGAAGAGGAAGAAGTTATTGAACGAATCCCCTTCCTCATCAATGAACTGAATGACCTCCTGTGAGGTGAACCGGCCTTCCTTAAGATTGGACTGGGTAAACCCGGCCCCAAAGTTCAAACGGGTGATATTGTCCGTGGGATAACCGAAGGTGATACGGCCGCCATATTCGTCCAGCAGGAAGGCGGAGATATACTCTTCCTCATAATCGGTTTGCCGGGCAAAAAGACTGTAGCCACGGCTTACGCCGTCAACCGTGTAGTAAGGGTCCAGGTAGGAGACGTTTGCGCTTTTGACAAAATTACTCACGTTGACACCGAAAGAGACGCGCTTCCCGGTACCGAAAAAATTATTCTCGGACACGTTGGCGCCAAGAATCACCCCGGACTGCTGCGAGAAACCGACGGAAGCGGAAAGACTGCCCGTCGGCTGTTCTGCCACGGAGTAGTTCACATCAACCAGATCGTCGGTGCCCGGAACTGGTACCGTCTCAACATTCACCATCTCGAAGAAGCCGAGACGCTCCAGTCTGGTCTTGGAGAAGTCGATACGATCCGAAGAAGCCACGCCCCTTTCCATCTGCGTCATTTCCTGGCGGAGAACGTCGTCACGAGTCGACACGTTGCCCTCGAAATTGATCCGTCGCACATAGGCCCGTTTGCCCGGCTCAATGAAAAAGGTCACCGCGGCGGTATTGTCCTCGCCGGGTTCCGGCACGGCGTTCACGCTGGCAAAGGCATAGCCCTCACGGCCGAGGCGGAACGACAGGGCTTCGGAAATGGCGGTCATCTGGGCCCGGGAGAACACATCGCCCTCTTTAACCGGAATCAGCTTGCGCAATTCCTCTTCCTCAACAATCACGTTACCGCGCAGGCGGATGTCAGAGATGGTGTACTGGGGGCCTTCATCCAGGGCGATGGCGATGAACACCTGCTTCTTGTCCGGTGAAATGGACACCTGGCTGGATTCGACGCTGAAATCCAGGTAACCGCGGTTCAGGTAGAACGACCGCAGAGACTCCAGGTCACCACTCAGGCTTTCCCGGGCGTACTTGTCTTTGTTGGTCAGTGAGTTCCACCAACTGCTGGTGCGCAGCTCGAACAGGTCGATCAGCTCTTCGTCGCTAAAATCCTTGTTGCCGATGATGTTGATGTGCTGGATGGCGGCTACCGAGCCTTCGTTGATACCCAGGCGCACGGCTACCCGGTTGCGGGGCAACTCTTCTGCGGTCGCTTTGACCCGGGCGTTGTATCGGCCCTGAGCAATGTAGGAGCGCAGGATTTCCAGCTCCAGGCGCTCCAGCGTGGCCCGGCGGAACACCTGCCCTTCTTCCAGGCCCGCCCCGGCCAGGGCATCCATCAGCATATCGGTTTCGATGTTCTTGTTGCCTTCGATCTCGATGGAGGAAATCGATGGCCGCTCCTTCACCGTCAGAATCAGCACGCCACCATCACGGCTGGCCTGGATATCGGTAAACAATCCGGTGCCGAACAGATTCTTGATGGCGCCCGCCAGGCGGGTTTCGTCAATCTGCTCACCAATATTGACCGGGAATCCGGCAAATACGGAACCGGCGGATACCCGCTGCAGGCCTTCTACCTCGATGTCCGCAACCGTAAATTCATCCGCCAGCGCTGGCTTCATACCGGTTGCGGTAATGGCGAGGCCAACGGCTACAGCTAGAAGGGAACGTCTCATTCAGTTTTATCGCCTGGTTAATGTGCGGTAAGGAGCCCGCAATTCTCACAACCGCATCAGGTCGTTGTAAAGAGCAAACACCATTAAACTCAGAATCAAAGCCATACCAATTCGTAATCCCAGCGCCTGCGCGTGCTCCGACACCGGCTTCCGGCGGATGGCTTCGATGGTGTAATACACGATGTGGCCGCCGTCCAAAACCGGAACCGGCAGCAAGTTCAAAACCCCGAGGCTGACACTCAGATACGCCAGGAACCGGACAAAATCCTCGAATCCGGAACTGACGCTGGCTTCCGCCACCCGGGCGATGGTGATCGGCCCGCTCAGGTTAGTGGGCGACAGCAGGCCGGTGACCATCTTCTTGATGGCCACCAGTGTCAGCCGGGTGTCGGCCCAGGTTTCTTCAAGCGCATTGGGAATCGCCGCCAGCGGGCCGTAGCTAATCTCCCGAAGCACGCTGTCCGGCCAGCTTATGGCCTGCACCCCGGCGCCCACAAAACCGATGTCCTGGCCGTTTTCCAGCGTTCTGGTGGCCGGCGTTACCGGAACATCCAGAGTCTGCCCGTTCCGCTCCACGGTTAACTGCAGCTGCTGCTCCGGGGACTCGCGAATGATATCTACCAGCGCGAACCAGTCCGCCACCGGCTCACCGTCTACAGCGGTAACCCGGTCATCGGGCTGCAACCCCGCCATGGAGGCGCGGCCGTCTTCACTGATCTGACCCAGCACCGCCGGTACGTCCGGGCGCCAGGGGGTGATGCCGAATTCCGCCAGCGGATTGGGTTCGTCGTTGCTGAGGTTCCAGCCGTTCAGCGGGGCTGAAAAGGTACCACGGGCACCATCACGGGAAACTTCCAGCGAAATGGGGCCCTGCTCCCCTGCCCGCTCCAGCAGGCGCATATTCACGTCGCGCCAGGATGTTACCTGGCGGCCATCCACCCCCAGAATTTCCATACCTTCCTGCAGGCCCGCGCGCTCGGCCACGCTGTCTGGCGCCACTTCGCCAACAATGGGTGCTACCGTGGTCACTCCCACCACACTGATCAGCCAGTAGGCAAAGATAGCGAAAATAAAGTTGGCGACGGGCCCTGCTGCCGCAATGGCAATGCGCTGGGATGGCGGCTTGGAGGTGAAGGCCTGGTCTTCCAGTTCGGCCGGCACAGGGCCTTCCCGGGCGTCCAGCATTTTCACGTAGCCGCCAAGAGGGATGGCGGCTACGGCAAATTCGGTGCCGTGGCGGTCGTACCAGGAAAACAGCGGCTTACCGAAACCCACAGAGAAACGCAGCACTTTGACTCCGCAGCGGCGAGCGACCCAGAAATGGCCGAACTCGTGCAGCGTCACCAGAATGCCGAGGGTTAGTGCAAGTGCCAGTACGCTTTGAATAATCTGCATAGACTGTCCGGTTGATAACTGAAAGCCGGCGCAACACGCCCCGCCGGAATCAGACCGATAAAAGGCGAATCTGTTCCATTGCCCGTTCGCGGGCTTCGGCGTCTTTCTGGAAGATGGTATCGAAACTGTCCGCCGATACCACTTCGGTGGCCGCCAGTGTTCGCTCTATGATAACGGGAATGTCCGCAAAGCACAGCCCGCCTTCCAGGAATGCCGCCACGGCCACTTCGTTAGCGGCGTTGAGGACGGCTGGCGCGGTGCCACCAGTGGCGAAGGCTTCAGCAGCCAGCCTCAGGCACGGAAAACGCTGCAAGTCCGGTCGCTCGAAGTGAAAGCGGCCGATGGCGAACAGGTCCAGGGGAGCGACCCCGGCTTCGATACGCTCGGGCCAGGCCAGACCATTGGCGATCGGAGTTCGCATATCCGGGCTACCCAACTGCGCCAGCACCGAGCCGTCTGCATACTCCACCATGGAATGGATGATGCTTTCGGGGTGAACGTGCACCTCCACTTTGTCCGGCGAGGTATTGAACAGCCAGCAGGCCTCGATGAGTTCCAGGCCCTTGTTCATCAGGGTGGCAGAATCAACGGAAATCTTCTGGCCCATGGACCAGTTGGGGTGGGCACAGGCCTGGGCAGGCGTTACCGAGCGCAACTGTTCGGCCGGCAAAGTGCGGAACGGGCCGCCAGAGGCGGTGAGCAGAATGCGGGTAATGCCAGCGGCTTGCGGATTACGCACCTTGTCTGCCGGCATGCACTGGAAGATGGCATTGTGTTCCGAATCGATAGGCAGCAGTTCAGCACCGGATTCAGCCACGGCATCCATAAAGAGCTGGCCGGACATGACCAGGGCTTCTTTATTGGCCAGCAGTACTCGTTTGCCAGCGCACACCGCCGCCAGTGTCGGCGCCAGCCCGGCAGCCCCGACAATCGAAGCCATTACGGTGTCGGCCTGTTCGGCTGCTGCCACGTCAATCAGCCCTTGCTCGCCACTGAGTACGTCAATGTCGGGGCAATCGGCGAGCAGGCCAGCCAGTTCCTCTGCCGCCCCGGCATCCGCCATCACCGCTATCCGGGGGCGGAATTCCCGGCAAAGCGCGGCTAATTCCGGTGCCCGTGTTCCCGCCGTGAGGGCGTGAACCGAAAAACGCTCCGGGTGCCGCCGAATAACATCCAGGGTACTCAGGCCAATTGAGCCTGTTGCCCCCAGTACCGTAATGCTGCGTGTGATCATAAATTCCAGACACCCGTAGACAACCAGCCCAGCAGCGTGATCATCAGGGCAAAGACGGGAATCGCGGCAGTAAGGCTGTCAATACGGTCCATAATGCCGCCGTGCCCGGGCAGCAACTGGCTGCTGTCTTTGATACCACGGAATCGCTTTAGCATGCTTTCCAGCAAATCCCCCAGCACCGATACCAGGCCGGTAACGAGGCTTGCCAGCACCAGCAGAACGGTTTGCACGGCACCGGCGCCGGCAATCAGGCTGGCCGCCACTGCCAGGGCAGCAACCGCAGCCAGGCCGCCCCACACGCCAGCCCAGGATTTACCGGGGCTCACTTTCGGTGCCAGCTTCGCCTTGCCGAAGGCCCGGCCGGCAAAATAGGCGCCGATATCCGCTACCCAGACCACCAGGAAGATATAGAGAATAGCCAGCAGGTTATTGGTCAGCTCACCGAACTGGAAGCTGCCGGTACGCAGATGGTTCAGCCCTACCCAGGCGGGAACCAGCACAAACAGCCCCATCAGGGCCCGTAGCGGCACGGCACCCCAGCGATCGGCGCCCGCCGGGTAACGGCTTACCAGCCCGAAGCACACCAGCCACCAGAGCAGGGCAAGCCAGAGCACTGTTATGGCCGGCACCTGCAACTGCCAGATCACGGCCAGAAGCCCTGCCATGATCAGGGCATAAATCACGCGCCCCGGCTGGCCTTCGATACCGGACATATTGGCCCACTCCCAGGCGCCAAGGGAGATAATGGCACCGGTAAACAGAGCAAAGCCCACCGGAGGCAGGAAGAAAATCCCGCCGATCGCGATAGGAGCCAGGATAAGCGCAGTAATAATTCGGGTTTTTAACACGGTGTTGGTCGCTATATCGTTATTGTTTTGTGGCGCGGGCGGCGATCTGGTCATCGGTTTGCCCGAACCGGCGCTTGCGCCCGGCGTAGGCTTCCAGTGCCTTCTGCATTTGATCGGCCTTGAAGTCCGGCCAGAACACCTCAGAGAAATAGAATTCGGTGTACGCCAGGTGCCACAACAGGAAATTGCTGATGCGCTGCTCGCCAGCCGTACGGATCAGCAAGTCAGGCATGGGCAGGTCACCGATACTCAGGTGCCGCTGGATCAGGTCATCAGTGATATCTGAAGCTTCCAGCTCGCCAGCGCGCACTTTTTGGGCCACTTGCCGGGTGGCCTCGGTAATATCCCAGTGGCCGCCGTAATTGGCGGCAATCACCAGGGTCATGGCGGTATTGTCACGGGTGAGCGTTTCGGCCCGCTCCATGTGTTCCTGGAGGGTCGAATTAAACGCGGAGCGGTCGCCGATAATGCGAAGGCGAATGTTATTCCGGTGCAGCTTGCGGACTTCCCGTTCCAGGGCAATCAGGAACAGGCGCATCAGCGCCGAAACCTCGTCTTTCGGACGACGCCAGTTCTCACTGGAAAACGCAAACAGGGTGAGCACTTCCACGCCTTGCCGGGCACAGGTTTCTACCACGGCTTTCACCGCATCCACGCCGGCCTTGTGGCCTGCCACTCCCTTGAGCCGGTGCGCCTTGGCCCAGCGGTTATTGCCATCCATGATAATGGCCACGTGCCGGGGGCGGCTGTCTGCCTCCACCGGAATTTCTGCGGTTACTTGTCCCGTCATGAAATCCTCTGCGCGGCGGACATCCAGCCGCCGCTCATTCTGCTCTGAACAGACCCGGGCGATTATACCGCCATCAGGTCCTCTTCCTTCACCTTCAGCAGCTTGTCCACTTCAGCGATGTGCTTGTCGGTCAGCTTCTGGATTTCTTCTTCGCCACGGCGCTGGTCGTCTTCGCTGATATCCTTGTCCTTCAGCAAATCCTTCAGCATGCTGTTGGCGTCCCGGCGGGCGTTACGGATAGAAACCCGGCCGTGCTCGGCATCGGCCCTGGCCTGCTTGACCATTTCCTTACGGGTTTCTTCTGTCAGCATGGGCATGGGTACGCGAATGGCGTCGCCATTGGTGGACGGGTTCAGGCCCAGGTCAGACATCATGATGGCTTTTTCGATGGTCGGTACCAGGTTCTTTTCCCAGGGCGCCACCAACAGGGTGCGGTTATCTTCTACGTTCACGCTTGCCACCTGCTTCAGGGGCGTTTCCTGGCCGTAGTAGTTCACCATTACGCTGTCGAGAATGGCCGGATGGGCACGGCCGGTACGGATTTTGTTAAACGCCGAACCCAGAGCCTCCAGGCTCTTTTTCATTTTCTTTTCGGCTTCTGCTTTGATGTCGTTAATCACGTAAAAATCCTCAATTCGTTATTCAATCAGTGTGCCTTCTCTCTCACCCGTCACAATGCGGGTAAGAACGCCGGGCTGGTTCATGTTGAAAACCCGCAGCGGCATACCGTGGTCCTGGGCGAGGACGATGGCTGTCAGATCCATCACACCCAATTTCTTTTCCAGAACCTCATCGTAGGTCAGGTGGTCATATTTTACTGCGGTAGGATCAAGATTGGGATCGGCAGAGTAAACACCATCCACCTTGGTGGCCTTGAGTACCGCATCTGCTTCGATCTCGATACCGCGCAGGCAGGCCGCCGAATCCGTGGTAAAGAACGGGTTACCGGTGCCGGCGCTGAAGATCACCACGTCGCCTTCTTTCAGGTCGCGCACGGCGCGGCGGCGGTCGTAATGTTCAACAATACCACTCATTGGGATGGCAGACATTACGCGGGTACGAATGTTGGAGCGCTCCAGGGCGTCACGCATGGCCAGGCCGTTCATCACCGTGGCCAGCATACCCATGTGGTCGCCGGTTACGCGGTCCAGGCCGGCAGCGCTCAGTGCGGCGCCACGGAACAGGTTACCACCACCAATCACCAGCCCCACCTGAACACCAATGCCTATCAGGGCACCGATTTCCAGGGCCATGCGGTCAAGAACTTTGGGATCAATACCGAAATCGTGCTCGCCCATCAGGGCTTCACCACTGAGTTTGAGCAGAACGCGCTTGTATCTGGGCTGGGTTTTTGAAGATGTCGACATGGTGATCCCCTTCTCGTCTGTTGGCTATCCGGTATCAAACCCGCTGCAGGCTTGTATCTGACATACTCCTCGAAAAGGGGTATCTCAGATACAAGCCCGCCACGAAAGCCGGGAAAACCCGGCTGACGTGGCAGACTCAGGTAGCCCTGCCGCTTTGCGCGACCGGGCCGGGAAGAGGGATCAGGCCTTGCCTGTGCCAGCGGCAGCAGCCACTTCAGCGGCGAAATCCACTTCTTCTTTCTCGATGCCTTCACCCACTTCCAGGCGAACGAAGCCAACCAGGTCGCCACCGGCGGCCTTGATCAGATCACCCACTTTCTGGTCAGGGTTCTTGACGAACGGCTGCTCAACCAGGCTGTTCTCAGCCAGGAACTTCTTGATACGGCCACCCATCATCTTTTCAATGATCTCTGCAGGCTTGCCTTCCATGTCCGGCTGGGCCTTGATGATTTCCTTCTCTTTTTCCAGCTCTTCGGCAGGCATTTCGTCCGGCTTGCCAACGCGCGGGTTAACAGCGGCAACGTGCATGGCGATGTCGCGGGCCAGCTCTTCGTTACCGGCGCTCAGAGCTACAACAGAAGCAATCTTGTTGTTGCTGTGAACGTAGCCACCTACAACCGGGCCTTCAACCTTGATGACACGACGAACAGTGATGTTCTCGCCGATCTTCTGAACCAGCGCTTCACGCTTGGCTTCCAGATCGCCAGCCATCAGGGCTGCAACGTCGGTTTCGCCTTTTTCGAAAGCAACGTTCAGAACGTCGTTAGCGAAGCCCATGAAGTTGTCGTCACGAGCAACGAAGTCAGTCTCGGAGTTCACTTCCAGAATGTAGGCAACGGTGTTGTCGTCAGACACTTTTACCAGAGACACGCCTTCAGCAGCGGTACGGCCAGCCTTCTTGGCGGCTTTCAGGCCGGAAGACTTACGCAGCTCTTCGATTGCAGCGTCAACGTCGCCACCCGCTTCAACCAGTGCCTTTTTGCATTCCATCATGCCAAGGCCGGTACGCTCACGCAGCTCTTTGACCATTGCAGCGGTAATTGCAGCCATGTTCAATCCTCTTAAATCGTTTCCGAATTCGGTGGGGAGGTATGCCCGGATAAACAGGCGGGCATACCTTACAACTCAAACGTGAAGTTTAAGTGTTACTCGGCAGCCGGAGCAGCGCCTTCGGCGTTCTCGCTGACTTCAACAAACTCGTCAGCACCGCCTGCAGACTGGGAAGCTTCCAGGCAGGTATCAGCAACAGCCTTCACGTAGATCTGGATGGCGCGGATGGCGTCATCGTTACCCGGGATCACGTAGTCAACGCCGTCCGGATCGCTGTTGGTATCAACAACGCCGATTACAGGAATGCCCAGCTTGTTGGCTTCCTTGATGGCGATACGCTCGTGGTCTACGTCGATAACGAACAGCGCGTCAGGCAGGCCGCCCATATCCTTGATACCACCAATGGAACGCTCGAGCTTGTCCATTTCACGGGTACGCTCAAGGGCTTCTTTCTTGGTCAGCTTGTCGAAAGTACCGTCTTTGCTCTGGGCTTCCAGGTCACGGTAGCGACGGATAGACTGACGGATGGTCTTGTAGTTGGTCAGCATGCCACCCAACCAGCGGTGGTTAACGAACGGCTGGCCGGAACGCTCGGCTTCTTCCTTGATGATCTTGGCGGCAGCACGCTTGGTGCCAACGAACAGGATCTTGTTCTTGTTCTCAGCCAGGGACTGAATGAAGTTCAGGGCTTCATTCATGGCCGGAACAGTCTGCTCCAGGTTGATGATGTGAATCTTGTTGCGGGCACCGAAAATGAACTTGCCCATTTTCGGGTTCCAGTAACGAGTCTGGTGACCAAAGTGAGCACCTGCTTTCAGCAGGTCACGCATATTTACCTGAGCCATGACATTTACCTTTTAGCTTCGGGTTAGACCTCCACGCGTCCGATTGCCCCAACCAGTCTCTGCAAGCGCATTATGTGAGCTGCTAGCAGGTACCGGCACCCTGGGACAACGTGCTGACACGTGTGTGAATTTGCCGGATTCGTTTCCAGCGGGCGCGTTTATACCACAAAGCACCTGCCGCACGCCATTATTTTTGCCCCGCAACTTAACCGGGAGCTATGGCATCCATAGCACCACCCCGCCTTGTACCTTACCCCCATGCCCCTTAAAATGGCTGTTTGACGCAAATCAACAGGAAGTCCGATGCAGGTATCTATCAAGACCCCCGAAGAAATCGAAAAGATGCGCGTAGCCGGCCGCCTGGCTGCTGAAGTTCTGGAGATGATCGGCGAGCACGTAAAGCCCGGCGTAACCACCGAGGAACTCGACCGCATCTGCCACGACTACATTGTGAACGAGCAGAAAGCCATTCCGGCCCCGCTCAATTACAAGGGATTTCCGAAGTCTATCTGCACCTCGGTCAACCACGTTGTCTGCCACGGCATCCCTTCAGACAAGAAAGTACTGAAAGACGGCGACATCATTAATATCGATGTGACGGTTATTAAAGACGGCTACCACGGCGATACCAGCAAGATGTGGGTTGTCGGGAAGCCCAAGCCCGGCACCGAGCGACTGATCCAGATTACCCAGGAGTGCCTCTATAAAGGTATCGAACTGGTCAAGCCGGGCGCACGCCTGGGCGACATCGGCCATGTGATCCAGCAGCACGCCGAGAAACACCGTTACTCGATCGTTCGGGATTACTGCGGCCATGGCATTGGCGCGGTATTCCACGAAGAGCCACAGGTGATGCATTACGGTAAGCCCGGAACCGGCCTGGAACTGAAAGAAGGCATGACCTTCACCATCGAACCCATGCTGAACCAGGGCAAGTACCACACCAAGATGCTGGCCGACGGCTGGACCGCCGTGACCAAGGACCACAAACTGTCTGCCCAGTGGGAACACACCATCCTGGTAACTGCCGATGGCCACGAAGTACTGACCAAGCGATCGGAAGAGTCCTTCTAAGTGGACCGGAGTGAGCTTGAGTCCCGCATCAGTAACGACCGCTCACCGGTCTCCGCGGCCCGGCAATTACTGCGGGAGAGTTACGACGCCGATGCCGATGCATTCCGCGAGGGCGCAGACGTCCGGGCCCTGGTTCGCTCAAGGGCCGACACCGTAGACACGGTCCTCCGGCTGATCTGGAATCGATATCCGTTCGCCCGCTCTGAAGACATCGCCCTGATTGCCGTAGGTGGCTACGGCCGGGGCGAACTGCACCCCCACTCCGATATTGACCTGCTGATCCTCACCCGCGAGGGCATGGCGCCCGAGTGGCAGGACGATCTGGGCGCCTTCATTACCCTGCTGTGGGACCTGAAACTCGATATCGGCCACAGCGTGCGCAGCATGGACGAATCCATCTCCGCCGCACGGGAAGATATCTCGATACTTACCAACCTGCTGGAAACCCGCACCATTGCCGGGCCAGACAGCCTGCGGCAAGCCTTGAGCGAACAGGCCTACTCCGACGAGGTGAGTTCCGACAAGGCCTACTTTGTGGCCAAGCGGGAAGAGCAGCAGCAACGCCACAAGAAATACGGCGACACCGAGTACAACCTGGAGCCCAACGTAAAAGGCTCCCCGGGCGCCCTGCGGGACATCCAGACCATCGGCTGGATTACCAAACGCCACTTCGGCCTGCAAAGCATCGCGGACCTGACCCGCTTCAGCATCCTCACCGAGGAAGAGCACCAGATTCTGCACGAAGGCGAAACCTTCCTGTGGCGCCTGCGCTATGGCTTGCAACTGATAGCCGACCGCAACGAGAACCGCCTGCTGTTCGACCACCAGCGGGCACTGGCCCAGATGCTGGGCTACCAGGACCAGGGCAAGCGGCTGGGCGTCGAACTGATGATGCAGCAGTACTACCGTACGGTGCTGGCCCTGGCTGAAATCACCGACGTGCTTTTGCAGTATTACGACGAAGCGATTATCGGCAGCGGCACGGAAGACGAAATCCGCCCGCTCAACAAGCGCTTCCAGATGCGCAACCTGTATATAGAAGCCATCAACAACCAGGTGTTCGCCTACGCCCCCTACGCCATCATGGAAATCTTTGTGCTGATGGCGCAGCATCCGGAGATCAAAGGCATTCGCGCCACCACCATCCGTTCACTGCGGGCGCACCGGCACCTGATTGACGATGCCTTCCGTAACGACCTGGCTGTCACTACCCTGTTCATGGAACTGATGCGCACGCCCCATGCACTGGACCAGACCCTGTCCGCCATGAAGAAGTACAACGTGCTGGGCCGCTACCTGCCGGAGTTTGGCCAGATCATCGGCCAGATGCAGCACGACCTGTTCCATATTTATACCGTGGACGCCCACACCATGCGGGTAATCCGCAACATGGTGCGACTGACCGGCACCGAGGCCCAGAGCGAATACCCCCTGGCCTCGCGCCTGATTCATCGGCTGCCCAAGCTGGATACCCTTTATATTGCCGGCCTGTACCACGATGTGGCCAAGGGCCGGGGCGGTGACCATTCCGAACTGGGCGCTATTGATGCCGAGGCCTTCTGCCAGCGTCATCACCTGAGCGAACGGGATACCCAGCTAATTTCCTGGCTGGTGGAGAACCACCTGTTCATGTCAATGACTGCCCAGCGCAAGGACATTTCCGATCCGGATATCATCCAGGCCTTCGCCCGGGCCATGCCCAGCCAGGCGCACCTGGATTACCTGTACATCCTCACGGTGTGCGACATCAGTGCCACCAACCCGAAACTCTGGAACACCTGGCGCGCCTCGCTGTTGCGCCAACTGTATATCGAAGCCAAGCGAGCCCTGCGCCGGGGTATCGATACCCCGGTAGACCGCCAGGCCTGGATAGACGCCACCCGCGAAGAGGCCCGGGAAATCCTGCGCGCCCAGAACATGACTAACGAACAGATCGACAAAATCTGGGACACGGTCGATGAGGAATATTTCCTGCAGGATTCCACCGTGGATATCGCCTGGCAAACCGCCGCGATTATCCGCCACGGCGACAACCCGGACCCGCTGGTACTGATCCGCGACACCCGGGGTGGCCCCACAGACGGCTATTCGCAAATCATCATCTATATGAAAGACCGGGTCGCCCTGTTTGCCGCCACCACCGCGGTACTGGAACAGCTGAACCTGAACATTGTCGACGCCCGCATCAACTCCAGTGAAGGCCCCTACTCCATCAGCTCCTACGTGGTGCTGGACGAGCAGGGCCAACCGTTGGGTGTTGACCCGGCCCGCAAAGAGCGGGTTCGCAAGCGGCTGATCGAAGAACTGGACGATCCGGAAGACTACCCCGACATCATCCACCGGCGCACTCCGCGCCAGTTGAAGCACTTCGCATTTCCTACCGAAGTGACTTTCTCCAACGACACCATTAATCAGCGCACGGTGATGGAAGTCATCACCCCCGACCGTCCGGGCCTGCTGGCACGGATTGGCCAGGTATTACTGGAACACCGGGTGCGCCTGACCAACGCCAAGATTGCCACCCTGGGCGAACGGGTAGAGGACGTTTTCTTTATTACCGACGAACACGGTAAACCCCTGAGCGACCCGAACGTATGCCAGGCCCTACAACAGCACATGAGTAAAATGCTGGACGATATTCAATGAATCCAAACCTGGAAAGACTGCACCCCTACCCCTTTGAAAAGCTGGCCGAACTGAAAGCCGGCATCAGCGTGCCGGAGCACCTGGCACCGATTTCACTGGGCATCGGCGAACCCAAACACCCGTCACCCGCCTTTGTTAAACAGGTGATTGCCGACAACCTGGACAAACTCGCCAACTACCCGACCACCAAAGGCCTGGACGAGCTGCGCGAAGCCATCGCCAACTGGGCCAGCCGCCGGTTCCAGCTGGCCGAGGGCACACTGGACCCGGCAAAACACGTGGTGCCGGTTAACGGTACCCGCGAGGCTATCTTTGCCCTGGTGCAGGCGGTTGTAGATTCCAGCAAGCCAGCAACCGTGGTCAGCCCAAACCCGTTTTACCAGATTTATGAAGGCGCAGCGTTCCTGGCCGGTGCCGATCCGGTCTACCTGCCCCGCGACGCAAGCAACGGCTTTATTCCGGACTTCGATGCGGTTCCGGAATCGGTCTGGAAGGACTGCCAGATCCTGTTCCTGTGCTCCCCGGGCAACCCCAGCGGCGCCGTGATTCCCCGGGAAACCCTGGTAAAAGTGATCGAACTGGCCGACCGCCACGATTTCCTGATCGCCTCCGACGAATGCTACTCCGAACTCTACCCAAACGAAGCCAACCCGCCCGAAGGCCTGCTGCAAACCTGCGCCGCCATCGGTCGGCACGATTTCAAACGCTGCGTGGTGTTCCATAGCCTGTCCAAGCGCAGCAACCTGCCGGGCCTTCGCTCCGGATTTGTGGCTGGCGACGCCGAGGTACTGGCCAGCTACCTGAAATACCGCACCTACCACGGCTGCGCCATGCCCGTTCAAAACCAGCTGGCCAGCATCGCCGCCTGGAACGACGAAGACCACGTACGGGAGAACCGTGCCGCCTACCGGGCCAAGTTCGAGGCCGTGGTACCCATCCTGCGCGAAGTGATGAACGTAGACTTCCCGGATGCCGGTTTTTATCTATGGCCGGAAACGCCCATGAGCGACGAAACCTTCGCCCGTGAACTATCCGCCCAGCAGAACGTACACGTACTGCCCGGGCGCTACCTCTCCCGCACCGTAGATGGCCACAACCCCGGCGAAAACCGCGTACGAATGGCGCTGGTAGCACCGCTGGAGGAGTGTGTGGAGGCGGCTCGGCGGATTGTTGAGTTTGTGAAACAAAATTGATTAGCCACGGACACTCACAGACACTCACGGACAAGTGATTACGGATATTTCTGCTTTCGTCCGTGTGGGTCCGTGAGTGTCCGTGGCAAAAAGAGGTTTTGAACCATGAAACTATACGGCATCAAAAACTGCGACACCGTCAAAAAAGCCCGCAAGTGGCTGGACGAAAACGGCATCGCCTACGAGTTCCACGACTTCAAGAAAGACGGCCTCTCCAGCGAGAAGCTGAGCCAGTGGGAACAGGCCCTGGGTTGGGAAGCGCTGATCAACAAACGGGGCACCACCTGGCGGAAACTTCCGGATGAGGTTCGTGATACCATTAGCGCCCAAAGTGCCCACCAGATCATGCTGGAGAACACCTCCATCATCAAACGCCCGGTTGTGGAACGGGGCGACGAGGTAAGCGTGGGCTTTAACGCAGACCAGTGGGCTGCGTGGACTGACTGACTTTTTTCGGCCACGGAATACATTCTTAAATTTTTAGTACAGGAGCAGATCAGATGAGTTTTGCATTCGGCATTGGCATCGGCAGCCAGAACAACCAGGGCGAGTGGCTGGAGGTTTACTACCAGCAGCCGATCATGACCCCAGGCAAAGACCTGATCGACGTGGTTGAAACCGCGCTGGACTACAAAGGCGGCAACCAGGCCATCGAAGCCGGCGCCGAGCAACTGAGCCAGTTTGCTAACGCCCTGCGCCAGCTGGGCCAGACCGAGCAGGCCAGGCTGGCCGAGCAGGCTGCCAACAGCAAGCGCCCGGTGGTGGTTACTGTACTGGCGACAGACGACACCGCCTCCAGCACCCCCGAGGTTTACCTGAAGCTGCACCTGATTTCCCATCGTCTGGCCAGGCCCCACACCCTGAAGCTGGACGGCATTTTCGGCCTGCTGCCGAACCTCGCCTGGACCAACGAAGGTGCCATCGACCTGAACGAACTGCCGGAGCGCCAGCTGCAAGCCCGTATTGAAGGCCGCACCCTGGAAGTGAAATCTGTAGACAAGTTCCCGCAGATGACCGACTACGTGGTACCCAAGGGCGTGCGCATCGCCGACACATCCCGGGTTCGTCTGGGCGCCTACGTGGGCGAAGGCACTACCGTCATGCACGAAGGTTTCATCAACTTCAACGCCGGTACCGAAGGCACCAGCATGATCGAAGGCCGCATCTCCGCCGGCGTGATCATCGGCAAGGGCTCCGACCTGGGTGGCGGCTGCTCCACGATGGGCACCCTGTCTGGCGGCGGTAACATCATCATCTCCGTCGGCGAAAACTGCCTGCTGGGCGCCAATGCCGGCATCGGCATCCCGCTGGGCGACCGCTGCACGGTTGAAGCTGGCCTGTACATCACCGCCGGCACCAAGGTGAACCTGCTGGACGACAACAACGATCTGGTAGAAGTCATTAAAGCCCGCGACCTGGCCGGCAAGAACGACCTGCTGTTCCGCCGCAACAGCCTGACCGGCGCGGTCGAGTGCAAGACCAACAAAACCGCGATTGAACTGAACGAAGAACTGCACGCAAACAACTAAAGGCCGTCACATGTCCCTGTCCCCCACCCTAGAACTCGCCATGGACCTCATCAGCCGTCCGTCGGTCACTCCAGACGATGCTGGCTGTCAGGAGTTGATGATGTCACGCCTGGCACCACTGGGCTTTGCTGGCGAGAACATGCGGTTTGGTGACACCGACAACCTCTGGGCCCGCAAGGGTTCAGAGGGGCCTGTGCTGGCCTTTGCCGGCCATACCGATGTGGTTCCGACCGGCCCGGAGAAGAACTGGGCCCACGCGCCGTTTGAGCCGGTGATCAAAGACGGTTACCTGTACGGCCGGGGCGCTGCGGATATGAAAGGCAGCCTGGCCGCCTTCGTAACCGCCTGCGAACGCTTTGTGGCGAACAACCCGAACCACCGGGGCTCTATCGCGTTGCTGATCACCAGCGACGAAGAAGGCCCGGCCCAGGACGGTACGGTAAAGGTGGTGGAAACCCTGGAAGCCCGAAACGAGAAAATGGACTGGTGCCTGATCGGCGAGCCGTCGAGTACGCACCAGGTGGGCGACGTCATCAAGAACGGCCGCCGTGGCTCCCTGCACGGCTACCTGACCGTACACGGGGTACAGGGCCACGTAGCCTACCCGCACATGGCGGAAAACCCGGTACACACCGTGGCACCGGCACTGGATGCCCTGGCAAAGGAATTTTGGGACAACGGCAACGATTTCTTCCCGCCAACCACGTTCCAGATTACCCGCATTGAGTCCGGTGTCGGCAGCAACATCATCCCCGGGGAATGCCTGGTGCACTTCAACTTCCGCTACTGCACAGAGAACACCGCAGAAAGCCTGGAAGAGCGGGTAGTGGCCGTGCTGGACCGCCATAACCTGAAGTACGACCTGCAGTGGCACCTCAGCGGTCGCCCCTTCCTGACTGACAAAGGCGCCCTCGTGTCTGCCAGCCAGAACGCCATCCGCACCGTCACCGGCCGCGAAACCGAGCTTTCCACCTCCGGCGGCACCTCAGACGGCCGCTTCATCGCCCCCACCGGCGCGCAGGTAGTAGAACTCGGCCCCATCAACGCCACCATCCACAAAGTGGACGAATGCGTGAAGGCTGACGATCTGGATACCCTGTCAGAGATTTACGAGCAGATACTGTTGGAACTGCTGGGGTGATTTCGTGCCACAGAGGGGTCAGACCCACGCGCGTCTTTGGGCCTTAGGGCCGCGTGAAGTGACCCCTAAAACTTGGACAGTTTAATCAGGCTGCAGCGGCAGCCTGCTCTCTGTACTCCACCGGAGTCAGGCCATTGAGTGTCAGCCGGATCCGGTGGTGGTTATAGTAGTCAATGTACTGCTCAATACCGTGTC
>NZ_JBSXOP010000014.1:0-3482 GCF_056859535.1 Marinobacter sp. L-46 | reverse complement strand
TTAACTTCCTATGGCTTCCTTCAGACCCCACCGTTGGCCAGTGACGCCCTTGCCAGTCGGATTGTCTTCCCCTCAGTCGGGGTGACGCCATCTTCTTTCAGATGGCCGGGTTTGCCGGCTTCGCCGGGCAAACAAAAAAGGGCCGGTGATTTACTCACCAGCCCCTCTTGTCTACTTACTCGATGGTTGATATCAATTCGTCAGTTCCAGCAACAACCGGTTCAGGCGGCTGACATAGGCACCGGGATCTTTCAGCTGTTCACCGCTGGCCAATGTGGCCTGGTCAAACAGAACCGCAGACAGCTCCCTGAAGCGCTCCTCGCCCTGCTCGCTTTCGAGGCGCTGTACCAGCGGATGGTCCACATTGATTTCGAAGATCGGCTTGCTCTCCGGCACTTTCTGGCCTGCAGCTTCCATGATCTTCTTCATCTGGGCGCCCATATCGAACTGCCCCACCACCAGGCACGCGGGTGAATCGGTCAAGCGGTTGGTTACCCGTACTTCCTGCACCTGATCTTCCAGAGCGGTCTTGATGCGCTCCAGCAGATCCTTGTGCTCTTTGGCGGCTTCTTCCTGGTGCTTCTTGTCTTCCTCGGTTTCCACTTCACCCAGGTCGAGATCACCACGGGCAACGTCCTGGAACTGCTTGCCATCGTATTCACTCAGATAGCCCATCATCCATTCGTCGATGCGATCCGACAGGATGAGTACCTCGATGCCCTTCTTGCGGAACACTTCCAGGTGCGGGCTGCTCTTGGTGGCGGCAAAGTTGTCACCGGTGATGTAGTAGATCTTGTTCTGGCCTTCCTTCATCCGGCTGATGTAATCATCCAAAGATACGTTCTGGGTGGCTTCGCCGGTATGGGTGGTGGCAAAGCGCAACAGTCCCGCAATTTTTTCGCGGTTGCTGAAGTCTTCAGCCGGACCTTCTTTCAGCACGGTGCCAAACTCATCCCAGAAGCCCTGGTACTCATCGCCGTCTTTCTTGGCTAGCTTGGACAGCATGTCCAGCACCCGTTTGGTCATGGCGGTGCGGATGCTCTCCACGGTGCTGTCGTTCTGCAGGATTTCCCGCGATACGTTCAGGGACAGATCGTTGGAATCGATTACGCCCTTGGCGAACCGCAGGTACAGCGGCAGGAACTGCTCGGCGTCGTCCATGATGAACACGCGCTGCACGTACAGTTTCAGGCCACGGGGCGCTTCCCGGTTGTACAGGTCGAACGGCGCGCGCTTGGGGATGTACAGCAGGCTGGTGTAGTCCAGCTTGCCTTCCACCTTGTTGTGGGACCAGGTGAGCGGGTCTTCGAAGTCGTGGGCGATGTGCTTATAGAACTCCTTGTACTCTTCGTCCTTGATCTCGGTGCGGGGCAACGTCCACAGGGCGGTGGCATCGTTGACCGTCTCGTCTTCGCCCTTCTTGTCCTCTTCCTCGGACTCGGCTTTCATCACGACCGGGAAGGAGATGTGATCAGAGTACTTCTTCACCAGGCTACGCAGCTTCCAGCCATCGGCAAACTCTTTGTCTTCGGCTTTCAGGTGCAGCACGATTTCAGTACCGCGCTGCTCACGGCTCACCGGCTCGATGGTGAACTCGCCATCGCCCTTGGACTCCCAATGCACACCCTCTTCGACCGGTGCACCGGCCTTACGGGTGAACACATCCACCTTGTCGGCCACGATGAACGCAGAGTAGAAACCGACACCAAACTGGCCGATGAGCTTGCTGTCTTTCTTTTCGTCACCCGACAGCTGCTTGAGGAACTCGGCCGTACCGGAGCGGGCGATGGTGCCAAGGTTGGCAATCACATCGTCACGGCTCATGCCAATGCCGTTGTCAGCAATGGTGATGGTGCCGGCGTCTTTGTCGTAATCCAGGCGGATTTTGAGTTCGGAATCGCCTTCGTAGAGTTTGTCGTCTTTCAGGGCGGCGAAGCGGAGTTTGTCTTCGGCGTCTGAGGCGTTTGAGATGAGCTCACGAAGGAAGATTTCCTTGTTCGAGTACAGAGAGTGGATCATCAGGTGAAGCAGTTGCTTCACTTCGGTCTGGAATCCTAGTGTCTCTTTGCTGGTTTCTACCGTCATGGCTGTGTTTTCTCCTGCTGGTTCTTTATGTTCGGGGGAGCGGCGTGGTCAGGTAGTCCTTTCCAAAACACGCTCCTTGCGGCACGTATATGTAGACCTCTTGTTGCGCAAGCCTCCCAAGCTCTCGGTGGTGTAAAAAGTTAACTGGGTAAAACTGCGCACATATATCCGGCCTTTATGATGAGTCACTCCGGTGACTCTGGCCTCAATGAAAACCGCGCCCTTGCCGCTTATCGTCCGTACGGAGTTGGTGCTCCGTGTGCTCGCCAGCATTCACAAGGGCCGGTTTAACCCTGTTAACTCATTGCTCACCGCATTTGCGTGGGGTGCCTTTGCTCCTTGGGTGCTGCTTTACGCCGCCCGGTACTCCGTTTGGTGGTAGAGCATTGCCCATAGAATTCTTGCCAACTTGTTGGCCACGGCAATCACCGCTTTGTGTTTGCCTCTGCGCTCAATAACCCCGGCCGCCCAGCGTGATAGCCGGTCGGTGGCTTTATCCGTGTATCGGATGACCGACCAGGCACCCTGAACCAACAATCGGCGCAGATAGTTATTCCCTCGACGGGTGATGCTTCCGAGCTTTTGCTTGCCGCCACTGGAGTGTTCGTTCGGAACCAATCCCAGATTGGCGGCAAAGTGTCGTCCGCTCTTAAAGGCCTTACCGTCACCGGCATAGGCCACCACCGCGGTTGCCGTTTTCTCCGCAACCCCTTTCACGCCCATCAGGCGCCGTGCCGGCTCCAGCTGTTTGGCTGTTTGCTTCAGTTTCGCCTCATGCATCTGTATCTGGCGATTGGCCTCTCTCCACTCTTCCAACAGACTCTGTAAGGCCTCTCTGGCAGCACAGGTCAGTGGGTTCTCCGCGTCCTCCAGCAACTCTGGTAACGCCTTGAGTAATCGTTCCTTGCCTGGCGCAACGATGACGCCGTACTCGTTCAGAAAGCCCCGGATCTGATTGATCAACGCGGTCCGGGCCTGGACCTTCCGATTGATCAGCTTATGCAGCACCAGTATGTCTGTTTGCTCCAGCGATCTCGGTTCCACAAACCGCATCCTCGGTCGCCGGGCGGCCTCTGTAATCGCAAAGGCATCGTTCCGGTCGTTCTTGTTGCCCTTCACAAACGGCTTCACATGCTGGGGCGGAATCAATAACACCTCAAAGCCCAGCTTCTTTAGCTCCCGACCCCAGTAGTTCGAACCACTGCAGGCCTCCATGGCAATCGTCGCTTCCGGATACTGCAGCAACTTCTCAATCAGCCTATTCCTGCGCACTTGATGATTGAACGCCGGGTTGCCGCTTCGGTTCACACCACAAACCTGAAAGACAGTTTTTGCCAAGTCGATTCCGATTAGGGTAACGTTCATCTGAACACCTCTTGTTGTTGACCTATTGATTT
>NZ_JBSXOP010000013.1:0-18645 GCF_056859535.1 Marinobacter sp. L-46 | reverse complement strand
GATGCAAAGCTGGCGCAATGCAGCATCTCCACTGGCCAGTCTGGCCCTGCCCAACACCTACCTGCACAATGACCTGAAGTTGATGGATCTTGCGAAGGTCAAAACCGGCATCACTGTCCCCGAGTTCGGGGTAAGTTAATGGCATGAGCCGTATACGTGGCCCGTATGTACGGTTCTGTGAGAGGGATGAGGCGGTAACGCCTCACCCTACTCGCTATTATGGGGCAGGGAAAGGCTTGAGCAGGACAATCAGCCGGGGCAGCAGGGTCAGGGCGCCGAGCAGCGCCATGAACATGGCGAAGCCGGTGAACAGGCCGAAGTAGATCGTGGGAATAAAGTTCGACAGCACCAGGATCGAGAACCCGGAGATGATGGTCAGCGAGGTAAAGAACATGGCCTGGCCGATGCTGCGATGGCAGCGGTGCATGGTGGCCAGGTAGTCACCGTCTTTGGCGAACTCGGTTTTGAACCGATGGATGTAATGAATGGTGTCATCCACGGCGATGCCAACGGTAATGGCGGCCACGGTAATGGTCATCATATCCAGCGGAATGCCGAGCCAACCCATCAGGCCCAGCACCGAGCCGGCGGCAATCAGGTTGGGTGCCATGCCGATCAAGGCCAGCTTTACCGAGCGGAACAACAGCAGGAACATGGCCAGGATGGCGCCAAACACGACCCCGATGGTTTTGATCTGCGAATCGAACAGGCTTTGCAGCATGTTGTTGTACATCACCGTCATGCCTGAAAGCAGGATACGGTCTTTGTCGTAACCCAGTTCGGTGGTCAGGTGGCTGCGGATTCTGTCCAGAAGCTCCTGCCGGCGCAGTTCCGGTAAGGTTTCCAGTATGCGGATGCTGAACCGGGCCTGGTCGTGCTCCTCGGAAATATAGGGGGTGAGCAGGATGTCCTGTAAGTCTTCTGGCACGGCAGCCGGTACAAACGCCAGCTGCAGGGCATCCAGCGGTTCACCGCCGTTTACCTGTGCCAGCAGGTCCAGCGTTGTGCTGATCGACAGCACCTTGCCGGTTTCCGGCAGGCTGTGCAGGTAGTCGTGTACCGCGCCCAGGTCCCGCATTTTCTGGTAGGTGTACCAGGTGTCCCGGTATTCCTCGTCGCCGCAATCGTCCAGGAACGGATCGCAGTCGCTGGCAAAGGGATCGTTGCCCGGGTTTTCGGGCGCTGGTTCATCGGTAATCACCACATCCAGCGGGGTCGTGCCGCCCAGCCGGTCGTCGATGGTGATCATGCCCTGGTGAATCTCGGTAGAGGATTTGAAGTAATCGATAAAGCTGTTTTCCACCGTCAGCCGGTTCAGGCCGATCACACACAGCACAGCGATGATTGCCGAGCCGACCAGGACGGTGCCGCCGAAATGCTCGGTAAAGCGGGCAAAGGCATCGGTGAAGGGCACCTTGTTTGACGTTACGCGGTTATCCAGCGGTGGTGGCAGCAGGCTGAGCAGGGCGGGGAAGACCAGGAAGGTGATCAGGAACGCCACGGTAAGGCCGAGGGTCATCATCCAGCCGAAGTCGATCACCGGGCGGATGCCGCTGAAGGTGAGTGAGCCGAAGGCCACGATGGTGGTCACCGCCATGTAAAAACAGGGTTTGACCATGGCCATGATGGTGCGGCGCACGACATCCCGGGGCGCGGCACCTGGTTCGTCGTGCTGGAATTCCCGGTAGCGCACAATCAGGTGGATGCTGAGCGACAGGGTCATGATCAGCAGCAGGGAAATAAAGTTGGAGGAAATCACCGTCACCGGCCACTGGGCCCAACCCAGAAAACCGATCATCAGCCACACGGTAAAGCCACAGCACAACAGTGGCACCAGTACCCATCGCCACTGGAGGAAAATAATCGCGAGGGTCAGTAACAGGAAGGCCAGTACGCCCAGGCCAAAGGTGGACAGGTCGCTTTCGATAAAGCGGATCATGTCGGCGACAATCATCGGTACGCCACCCAGGTGGATGCTGGCGTGTTCCCGGTAGTTGTCCAGAATGCTGCGCACCTGCTGAATGGTGGCATCCCGCTCGGCACCCAGCTGTTCGGTGTAGTCGATGAACTGCCGGCTGACCTGTTCCAGTTGCTGCTGGTCTTCGGCACTGGCATCGCCGCTGCTGACTTTGTCTCGCAGTTCGTTGCGGCGATTCAGCAGTTCAAAATAGCGCTCCGGTGTCGGCAGGTTCACCTGAATGGCGGTGGTACCGGCATCTTCGCTGAGCAGCAGGTTCGGGTACATGGGGTTGTCGAGCAGGGCCTGGCGGGCGGTTTGGGGCGCCACATCGTGGTCGTCCAGGGTTTTGATTTCACTGTCGACGGTATCGAGGGTCAGGTCCGGGCTGTGCAGCAGGGGTACGTTAAGAATGCTGTTGGTAGAGCCGACCGCCTCCAGGGCCTGGAGTTCGTCTCTCAGTGCTGCCAGCCGTTGCAGGCCGGTTTCACTGAACAGGTCTTCCCGGGGGGAATAGGTCACCACCAGGAAGTCGTCAGAGGTAGTGAATATCCGGTTTACCTGCCGGTACTCTTCCAGGGAACGGTCGTTTTCCAGGACCAGGGATTCGGCGGAGGCATCCAGCCGGAACTGATCAAAGCGCAGGGCTGCCAGGGCCAGGATGGCACCGAACAGGATCAGCACAATCCAGGGGTGGGGGAGGATAAAACGGTCGTACAGGGCGCCGAGGCGATTCATCGCTTACTACTCTGCTGAAAAAACGAGTGCAGAGTGTGCCACAAACCCGGGCCGACTGTGACCTCCGGCCCGGGAATCTGTGAACGGATCAGTCGACGGCTTTCACCGGGATCTGCATGGCGTTGGAGGCGGGCACTTCCGGCACGGCCAGCCCCAGGTTGTTCTTGTCGAACACCCGGTCAGCGCGATAGCTGGAGCGCACCATGGGGCCGGAGGGCACTTCCATAAAGCCCTTTTCGAGGCCGATTTCACGGTAGCGGTTGAACTCTTCCGGAGTCACATAGCGTTCCACCGGCAGGTGGTTCGGGGTGGGGCGCAGGTACTGGCCGATGGTGAGGATGTCTACGCCGATGGCGCGCAGGTCGTCCATGGTTTCCAGGATTTCTTCTTCGGTTTCACCCAGGCCGACCATCAGGCTGGTCTTGGTGAGCACGTCTGGCCGGTGTTTCTTGGCGTGGGCCAGGACGCTCAGGGTTTTCTCGTATCCGGCGCGGGGGTCGCGCACACGGCTGGTCAGGCGTTTGACGGTTTCCACGTTCTGGGCGAATACATCCAGGCCAGAATCCACGACTTTTTCCACATCGCTCATCACCGCATCAAAATCCGGAGTCAGGGCTTCAACGGCCACTTCCGGGGTGCGCTGTTTGATGGCAGATACGCAGGCGGCGTAGTGAGCGGCGCCGCCGTCGTCCAGGTCATCCCGGTCGACCGAGGTCAGCACGATGTAACGCAGCCCCATCAGCTCAACAGACTTGGCGGTGTTCTCCGGCTCTTCCGGGTCCAGCCAGCCTTTCGGGTTGCCGGTATCCACTGCGCAGAATTTGCAGGCGCGGGTGCACACAGAACCCATCACCATGATGGTGGCCGTGCCGTTGGTCCAGCATTCACCGATGTTGGGACAGTGGGATTCCTGGCACACGGTGCTCAGGCGATGTTCCGAGACATTGCGGCGCACGGCGTCATAGCGCTCGCCACCGGGCATGCGCGCCCGCAGCCATTTCGGCTTGCGCTCCAGGGGCTTGTCTTCCGTGTTTGAAGAGGAACGTTTTACGCCGTCCTTGATGGCGGAAAAGCCGTGTTCGTTACGGAATTTGGAACCACTGGTAATGCGGGACTTTGCGCTGTCGCTCATGGGGCCGGAAACTCTCGGGTCAACGTATGGAGAACCTTAAAGAGTAATCCTGCGGCAGGGCAGTTACAAGGCGGGTAGGGGGAATCACGGGGTAACCGGGCACGACATTGGTCGTACCCGGTTGATCAATATCAGGCCTGGGATTTGTCCAGGGCCTGGGTGATGTCGGCGATGATGTCGTCGGCGTCTTCAATACCGATAGACAGCCGCACCAGGTCTTCGCTCACACCGGCACTCTTCAGCTCGTCTGCGTTGAGCTGGCGGTGGGTAGTGGTGGCCGGGTGGCAAGCCAGGGACTTGGCATCGCCGATGTTCACCAGGCGCAGGATCAGATCCAGGGCGTCGATGAACTTCGCGCCGGCCTCGCGGCCACCCTTGATGCCGAAGCTCAGAATGCCGGAGGCCTTGCCGCCACAGATCTTGTCGCAGGTGGCTTTGTAGGGGCTGTTGGCCAGGCCGGCGTAGTTCACCCACTCAACGGCCGGGTGATCCTGCAGGAACTGGGCAACCTTCTGGGCGTTGTCGCAGTGGCGTTCCATGCGCAGAGCCAGTGTTTCCAGCCCCTGCATGATCAGGAACGAGTTGAACGGCGACAGGGCTGAGCCGGTGTTACGCAGCGGCACTACACGGCAGCGGCCGATAAAGGCAGCTGCGCCCAGGGCTTCGGTGTAAACCACGCCGTGGTAGGACGGGTCCGGCTGGTTCATCATCGGGAACTTGTCGGCGCTGGCTTTCCAGTCGAACTTGCCGGAATCCACTACGATACCCGCCACCGTGGTGCCGTGGCCGCCAATGTACTTGGTCAGGGAGTGGATCACGATGTCCGCGCCGTGTTCGAACGGACGGCACAGGAAGGGCGTCGCTACGGTGTTATCGACAATCAGCGGAATGCCGTGTTTGTGGGCAATTTCGGCCCACTTCTGGATATCCACCACGTTGCCGGCCGGGTTGCCGATAGATTCGCAGAACAGGGCGCGGGTCTGGTCGTCGATGGCGTTCTCGACTGCCTCGAAATCATCGTGGCGCACCATCTTGCACTCGATGCCCTGGTTCGGCAGCGAGTGGGCAAACAGGTTGTAGGTGCCGCCATAAAGTTGACTGGTACTGACAATGTTATTGCCGACCTTGCAGATGGTTTGCAGAGCATAGGTGATGGCGGCCATGCCCGAAGCCACCGCCAGGGCGCCAACGCCGCCTTCCAGCGCAGTCATTCGCTCTTCCAGCACATTGTTGGTCGGGTTCATGATGCGGGTGTAAATGTTGCCCTGAACTTTCAGATCAAACAGATCGGCACCGTGCTGGGTGTCATCAAAGGTGTAGGACGTGGTCTGGTAAATAGGAGTGGTAGCGGCCTTGGTGGTCGGGTCGCTCTTGAAGCCGGCGTGCAGCGCGAGAGTTGCTGGTTTCATCACAACATTCCTTGCGGGTGGATTGTTCATTATTGGTTTGAGAAACCGAGTATGCCACAGGCTATTGCGGTTCGGCACGGTACCAGCAGTTATAGCCTTATAAAGCAGATGGCGGTATCAGTTCAGGGCTCCGTACACCAGTGCCCGGAGGTCCTGGCGGATGGGGTAGGAGGAAGATGGCATCAGCTGGGTCATGAAAATCACCACCATGTCTTCCACAGGATCCACAAAGAAGCTGGTGCTGGCCAGTCCGCCCCAGCCGAATTCGCCTTCCGAGCCGATGGTGGCAGAACTGGCAACATCGGTTTTCACCGAAAAGCCCAGCCCGAACCCGCTGCCGGCATAGGGTGTTTCGCTGAAGCCGCCAATAGAAAGCCCCGGCAGGTCCTTGCCGCCAGGTAGGTGGTTCAGGCGCATGAATTCCAGGGTTTTGCGCCCGATGATGCGCTGGCCCTGATACGCTCCACCCTGGCAGAGGGCCTGGGCGAACCTGAAATAGTCATCAATGGTGGACACCAGTCCACCTCCGCCAGACAGGAACTTTGGCTCCTTCAGGTAGCGGGAGCGCTCCGGGTCGTCCTGCAGCTTCATGGTGTCGCCGGGTTGGTACAGGTAGCAGGCAGCGAAACGTTCCTGCTGGTCCTGCCGGACCTGAAAGCCGGTGTCGGCCATGCCCAGTGGTTCGAAAATGTGCTCACGGAAATACGCATCCAGTGGCTTGCCGGATAACAGCTCAACCAGGTAACCCAGTACATCGGTGGATACGGAATAGTTCCACGCGGTGCCCGGTGAGAACTCCAGTGGCAGTTCCGCAAGGCGATCCACCAGCTTGTCCAGAGTCAGGATCGAACTGCCATCCAGTTTCAGCTGGCGATAGGCGGCATCGACTTCTGTTCGCTCGGTGAAACCGTAGGTCAGCCCGGAGGTGTGAGTCATCAGGTCCCGGATGGTCATGGTGGTGGTTGCCGGTTCGGTTTCGAAATCCGGGTAGCGGCCACCCTTGTACACCTGAAGGTTTCGCCAGGAGGGAATGTACTTGTGTACCGGGTCGTTCAGCAGGAATTTGCCTTGCTCATACAGCTGCATCATGGCGATGGAGGTGATGGGCTTGGTCATGGAGTAGATGCGGAACACTGTATCCCGTTCCATGGGCAGGTTGCGTTCGACATCTCTCAGGCCCTGGGCTTCACACCAGAGAACCTTGCCATGCCGGGCCACCAGTGTGACCGCCCCCGGGATTTTGCCGGGTTGAGTGTAGTTCTGGTCAAAGTGACGGGTAATACGCTTCAGGCGATCCAGTGAAACGCCGGAGGTGATTGATTCCTGCATGGCAACGGGCAGCCTCTTGTTCGGTTTAACGGGTCTGGTTGGCAGATGCCGGGCCGGCATCGTTATCGGGAAACACGGTATCGTAGCACCAGGTAAACACAAAGGCGTAAACCAGGTAAAACACCACAAAGGCGATATCCACGACCAGCGCCTCCAGCAGGCCGATATCGAGCCACCAGGCGATCACCGGGAGGAGCGCCAGCATCAGCCCGAACTCGAAACTGATGGCATGCAGGAATCGCAGCTTGAGGGTTTTCCGGGTAGTGCCGGTGAACCGCTTCAGACCGTGATCAAACATCAGGTTGAAGATATAGTTCCACAGGGTGGCCATGGTGGCGCCGATGGCGGCAAGTACACCGGTTTCCCCAAGGTCCAGGCCAAAGACAAAGGCGGCCAGGGGAGTTGATATGAGCAGGCCGATCACTTCAAAGGAAATGGCCTGGCGGATTCGGTCTTTTGTGGTTCGCATGGTGTTGGGAGTAGCGTAGGCGGGTCGTCCCGCGTTCTGTTCCCGGGAAGGGTGGGGTCGTCCCCAGAACTGAAAAAGCCCGGCTCTTTCGAACCGGGCTTTCAGAATACTGGTAGCAAGGGGCGGAGTCGAACCGCCGACCCCAGCATTATGAGTGCTGTGCTCTAACCAACTGAGCTACCTTGCCATTTCGCTTCAGGGCATGCCCCAAACGAGGCGCGTATTTTCGGTATTTGAGCTCGGGGTGTCAAGGCCTTGAGCCCAAAATTCCGGAAAAATTACACGTTAAAGCGGAAGTGGATAACGTCGCCGTCTTTGACGATGTATTCCTTGCCTTCCAGGCGCCACTTGCCGGCATCCTTGGCGCCGGCTTCGCCGTTGTACTGTACGAAATCGTCATAGCCTATAACTTCGGCGCGGATGAAGCCCCGCTCGAAATCGGTGTGGATAACTGCGGCGGCCTGGGGAGCGGTGGCGCCGATTTTTACGGTCCAGGCGCGGACTTCCTTAACCCCAGCGGTGAAGTAGGTCTGCAGGCCCAGCAGGCCGTAGCCGGCGCGGATGACGCGATCCAGGCCCGGCTCTTCCATGCCCATTTCATCCAGGAACATGGATTTCTCTTCGTCTTCCAGTTCCGAGATTTCTGCTTCGAGCTTGTTACAGATAGGCACGACTACGGCATTTTCGGACTCGGCGATTTTGCGCACAGTGTCCAGGTGCGGGTTGTTCTCGAAGCCGTCTTCGTTCACGTTGGCGATGTACATGGTGGGCTTGATGGTAAGCAGGCACAGTTCACGGATCAGTGCCATCTGGTCTTTGTCCAGGCCCATGCCGCGAACGGGTTTGCCTTCGTTCAGCACCGGCAACAGCTTTTCAAACATCTCCAGCTGG
Organism: Marinobacter sp. L-46; assembly: GCF_056859535.1. Taxonomy (NCBI): domain Bacteria; kingdom Pseudomonadati; phylum Pseudomonadota; class Gammaproteobacteria; order Pseudomonadales; family Marinobacteraceae; genus Marinobacter; species Marinobacter sp. L-46. The sequence goes on along the minus strand of NZ_JBSXOP010000013.1, from coordinate 10,720 downwards.
GCCTTGGCTTCCTTGTCGCCGCTCTTGGCAACGCGCTGAACACGCTTGATGGCTTTTTCCACGGTGTCCAGGTCGGCCAGGGCCAGTTCGGTGTTGATCACTTCGATGTCCGAGGCCGGGTCTACCTTGTTGGCGACGTGAATCACGTTGCCGTCTTCAAAGCAGCGCACCACGTGGGCGATGGCGTCGGTCTGGCGGATGTTGGCCAGGAACTGGTTGCCCAGGCCTTCACCCTTGGATGCACCGGCAACCAGGCCGGCGATGTCCACGAATTCCATGGTGGTGGGAACCACGCGCTCAGGCTTTACAATTTCCGCCAGCTTGGTCAGGCGGGGGTCCGGCATGGCCACCACGCCGGCGTTCGGCTCGATGGTGCAGAAGGGGAAGTTTTCCGCGCCGATGCCGGCTTTGGTCAGTGCGTTGAACAGGGTGGATTTGCCGACGTTGGGAAGGCCGACGATGCCGCAGTTAAATCCCATGGAATGCCTCTGCTGGAACTGAAAAGTTTGGGCGGATTATACCGGTGTATCGGTAAGGGTGCGAGTAAGGGGTTGTGCCCCTGCTCAGGGAGCCGGTTTGAAGCTGTGCAGGCGGTTCATGGCCGCGGCCAGTTTTCCGCTGGCAGCATCGGGCAGTACCCGCATCACTTCGTCGAAGACGGCATGGAGCTGCTCGGTTTCTTGCTTGCCCAGGCGGCCCAGTACGTAACCGGTTACCTTGCGGCTGTCGCCGGGGTGGCCGATGCCAAGGCGTAAACGCTGGAAGTCGTTGGTACCCAGGTGGGCAATGGTGTCCCGAAGACCGTTGTGGCCGCCGTGACCGCCGCCTTTCTTGAGCTTGGCCGTGCCGGGAGGCAGGTCGAGTTCATCGTGGGCGACAAGAATCTGTTCGGGGGGGATCTTGAAAAAGTCCGCCAGGGCTTTGATTGCGGTGCCGCTGCGGTTCATAAAGGTGCTGGGGTTCAGCAAGTGCAGGTCGAGGCCCTGCCACTGAATGCGGGCATACAGCCCGTGGTACTTCTTTTCGGGGCGCAGCGTCTGGCCCGCATCGCGGGCCAGCGCTTCGACGAACAGGGCGCCGGCGTTGTGGCGGGTATTCTCGTAGTCGGCACCGGGGTTCCCCAGTCCAACCACCATGACAATATCCTGTGCCATTCGCCTTTGCCCCCGGAGTGATTACTCCTCGCCGCCTTCCTCGCCTTCGGCTTCCTCGGCGTCGTCCGCCTTGGCACCCTTCGGCTTGTGGATAGAGGCAACCGGCTGGTCGTGGTCTTCGCCCTGCAGCAGGGCAGCAACCTGAACGCCCTTCGGCAGTTTCAGATCGCTCAGGTGAACAACCTGGTCCATCTCTACTTCGTTCAGGTCTACTTCGATGAACTCGGGCAGGTTCTGCGGCAGACAGATAACTTCAACTTCAGTCATGGTGTGGGAAACAACACCACCCTGCAGTTTCACGGCCGGAGCAACATCTTCGTTGATGAAGTGCAGCGGTACGTTAACGTGGATCTCGTGATCCTTGTCAACGCGCAGGAAGTCGGCGTGGGTCAGCAGCAGCTTGTACGGGTGACGCTGCAGATCCTTCAGGATCACGCTTTCTTTCTTGCCCTGAATGTCGATAGTCAGGATGTGAGAGAAGAAGGCTTCGTTTTCGAGGGCCTTTTTCAGCTCGTTGTGCCAGATGGCTACCGGAGTTGCGTCTTTGCCGCCACCGTAGATGATGGCCGGGATTTTACGCTCTTCGCGACGCAGGCGGCGGCTCGCACCTCTCCCCTGATCGTCACGAGGAAATGCTTCAATTACGAATTCCTGGGACATGGTATGTACCTCGTTATTCATCTGAACGGCCCGCGACCAGGCTTGGAACAGATGGGTTCTCTGAAAGGCCAGTTATCTGGCCTACTAAAAGAGTCGGGAGCCCAGCTGGACTCCCGACCCGAAAACTGCCTTTAAGTCTGAGTGTTACGGAGCTTTGCCGGCTCAGACGTTCTCGAACATGGCACTGATGGACTCTTCGTTGCTCACACGACGAATGGATTCGGCGAGCAGCCCAGCCATGCTGAGGGGGCGGATTCTATCACAATTTTTTGCTTTGTCACCCAGCGGGATGGTGTCACAGACCACCAGTTCGTCCAGCTCCGAGTTGCTGATGTTCTCGATAGCCGGGCCGGAAAGTACCGGGTGGGTAATGTAGGCAACCACGCGGGAAGCGCCGTGCTCTTTCAGGGCATTGGCGGCTTTGCACAGGGTGCCGGCAGTATCGACAATGTCGTCTACCAGGATGCAGGTCTTGTCTCGTACATCACCGATGATGTGCATCACCTGGGATACGTTGGCCTTGGGGCGACGCTTGTCGATGATGGCCAGGTCGGCATCATCCAGACGCTTGGCTACGGCGCGGGCGCGGACAACGCCGCCGACGTCCGGAGAGACAACCACAAAGTTTTCGAAACGCTGCTTCTCGATGTCTTCGAGCAGAACCGGCGTGGCATAGATATTGTCTACCGGGATGTCGAAGAAGCCCTGAATCTGGTCTGCGTGCAGGTCTACAGTCAGTACACGATCCACGCCGATGCTGGAAATCATGTCGGCTACTACCTTGGCGCTGATGGCAACCCGGGTAGAGCGAACGCGACGGTCCTGACGGGCGTATCCGTAATAGGGGATAACGGCGGTGATCCGTGTGGCGGAAGCGCGGCGCAGGGCGTCGGCCATCACGATCAGTTCCATCAGGTTGTCGTTGGTCGGGTAGCAGGTGGGCTGGATGATAAAGACATCGTGGCCGCGCACATTTTCGTTGATCTCAACGGTGGTTTCACCATCGCTGAAACGACCAACAGTGGCCTGACCCATGGGAATATGAAGTTTCTTGGCAATATCCTGAGCGAGTTCAGGATTGGCGTTGCCGGCGAAGATCATCAATTTGGACACGACAGTATCCTTCTCAGTATCGGCGTTTGATTCAGAAGAAGCGGGAGAAAGGTGGCTGGGGTGGCAGGATTCGAACCTGCGCATGACGGGATCAAAACCCGTTGCCTTACCACTTGGCGACACCCCAATATCATCGTGCTTTCTTGGCATCATTTCAGCTCTGTTAGCTTTTGGTGTAGAGGCGAAATGTTCACCCCTTTAGCTACGAACCCCGTGATGCCGGAGGGTTTGCTTTCCCAGATAATCCGGGCTGCGGATTCTGTAGGGAAACGTCCAAAAATGCAAGCCCCGGTTCCGGTTAATCTTGCAGGTCCGAATTGTGAAAGCCATTCCAGGCTCTGGTTAACCTCCGGATACAGTTTGCGAACTACATCCTCACAGTCGTTTCGGTACCTCGAGGCGTCTCCCTCAAAAGCGGGGCGTATTTTGATTTTTGGTGTGTCCCTTGTCAACCCTTGTTCTGAAAAAATCTTTCCGGTGTTTATTTCGCACTCAGGTTTCAGGACAACAAACCAGTCTTCCGGCGGGTTTACGGGGGTCAGTTTTTCGCCGACACCCTCTCCAAAGGCGGCGTGGCCGCGCACAAATACCGGTACGTCGGCGCCCAGGCCAAGGCCGATTTCTGCCAGCTGGTCTTCATTCAGGTGCAGCTGCCACAGGTGGTTCATGGCCAGTAGGGTGGTTGCGGCATTGGAGCTGCCGCCACCCAGACCGCCGCCCATGGGCAGGCGTTTGTGCAGGTGAATGGTTACGCCGGGCAGGGGGGCTTTGCTGAGTTCTGCCAGTGCCAGGGCAGCCCGCACCACCAGGTTGTCGCTGTCGGGCACGCCGGGAATCGGGTCAGCCAGGCGTACACCGGGTTCATCCCGGGTCAGGGTAAAGCTGAGCTCGTCCCCGTAGTCGAGAAACTGGAACAGGGTCTGCAGCTCGTGATAGCCGTCAGGCCGGCGGCCGACAATGTGCAGGAACAGGTTGAGCTTGGCGGGCGAGGGCAGGGTCAGGTCGGCCACAGGTTTAGTCCTCCCGGCGCCAGTCGGCAATCACCACGCGAACCCGCTTGTCTTCTTTCAGGGCGGTGATACGGGCCGGCAGCGAAGGCAGGTCTTCGATAAAGCCGTGCCAGCGGTCGTAGCGTATTTCCCAGCCGTCCTGCCTGATGATGGCCAGCTGGCTGTGTTCGTCGAACAGCAGGCGGAAGTCGCCATCCGGTGACGGCAGCCCGCGAATCCACCAGCTCAGGCTGTCGATGGGCAGTTGCCAGCCGGTCGCGGCATTCACCAGGGTTTCCGGGTCGGAAGACTGGTAAACGTCGCCGTTGGCCAGGGTGAGCTCGATAAAGCCCGGAACGCCCTGAAGCCGGGTTGTGCCCATGCCCAGAAATGATGACGACAGGGACAGATCGTATTGCTCGCCATTCTGGAGCCAGCGATTGATCACGGCGGTGCCGCTGTCGGAGGGCTGCTTGACGGCAAGCTTGCCGGACAGTTGCCAATGGTCAAAGCGGCCCAGGTTCCGGCTGCGTTCTGTCCAGTCTGCCGGTGGCTGGTCTGTCATGCCGTCCGGCAGCGGTTCCAGCGCAATGGTGGTGCAGCCGCTGAAGGCCAGTGCGGCAAACAGTATCAGGGGTAGCCTGGCTGTCATTGGTTGCCCCCGTTCCGGGTCAGGCGCTCGATGGTTTCGTTCAGGATGTCATGGTTCGGGTCTTCGTCCAGGGCTTGGTCCCAAACCACGCGGGCCTGCTCTTCGTTACCGGTTACCCAAAGCACTTCGCCATAGTGAGCGGCTACTTCAGGGTCCGGGTAGGTGGCCCAGGCCCGGGACAGGTATTCCAGTGCGCCTTGGTTGTCTCCCTGCCGGAACAGGACCCAGCCCATGCTGTCGAGAATGGCCGGATTTTCAGGGTCCAGGCTCAGGGCTTTCTCGATGTGTGCGCGCGCCTCGTCCAGCTGATCGGTACGCACGGTCAGGATATAGCCCAGGGCATTCAGGGCGACGGCGTTCTCCGGCTGGGCTTCAATGATGGCGCGCAGGTCGGTGATGGCCGGGTCTGTATCGCCCATGGAGTCCTGCAGCATGGCGCGGGCATAGCGGATTTCGATGTTTTCCGGATAGCTCTCAAGGGCCAGGTTGGCGGCCTCCAGGGCCTGCTGTTCCCGTTCCTGGTCCAGCAGGAGATTGACTTCCAGCAACCAGAAGCGTTCGGCCTGGTCCGGGTTGGTGTCCCGGAGTTGCCGGATATTCGCCAGGGCGTTGTCCAGCTCGCCCAGTTCGGCCTGCAACTGGCTGGCGCGGGCCAGGGCCGGGAAGAAATAATTGCCCTGTTCCACGCTCTGGTAATAGCCGATGGCCTGAATGGTGTTTTCGGCCTGCTCTTCTACCTGGCCCAGGTAGTAATTGGCTTCGTCGGTGTGGTGGCCTTGTTCGGTCAGGCGGGTGAGCTCTTCCCTGGCCAGGTCCGGTTGCTGGTTTTCAAGGGCCACCAGGGCGTGGGACAGCCGCAGCCCCGGGGTGTCCGGATAGCGTTTTACCAGCCGGGCGAATTCGTCCTGGGCGGCCTGCAGCTCGCCTTCGTTGATCAGCATGCGGCCGTACAGGGTGCCCATCTGCCGGTTGGCAGGGAAACGCCGGGTGGCGGCGGTCATGTGATTCAGGGCGTCGCGGTTCTGCCCGGTCTGATACAGCAAGTCACCTTTCAAAATGATGGCCGGCTGGAAGTCCGGTTCCCGGTTGAGCAGGGTGTTCAACTGTTCCAGTGCGGTCTCTGGCTGGCCGGTGATTTTCTGGAGCAGGGCAATGCTGTATTCCAGTTCGGGGGTTTCCGGGTGCCGTTCGGCCAGGTTCTGGTACAGTCCCAGCAGTTCCTGTTGCTGTGCCGGTGGCAGTCGGGCGGCCATGGCGGCCAGGCTGTCGAAGTCGGCATCTTCACCCTGGTCCATAATCTGCTCCATATGGAACAGGGCGGTTTCCAGGTTCTGGCGCTTTACTGCCTGAATGGCCGCTACCCGGTGTGCCTGCAGGTTGTCCGGGTCAATACCCAGCCAGAGGGTGGCCAGCTGCTGCTGGGCGTTATCTGCATTGAGGGTCTGGGCAATCCGCATGGCCCGGTCGATCACTGCGGGGTCTTCCGAGGTCTTGGCCGCCTGCAGGTAATTCACCAGGGTTACGTCATAGCGGCCACGCTGTGCGGCAATTTCTGCGGTAAGCAGCTGGTACAGCACTTCCGGTTCAAAGTCGGCGTACCGGATTTCTTCCGTTTCAGCCTGCTCGGCCTGAACCGGAGGTGCCGGTTCCTCGGCGGTTCCGGAAAAACTGGCGCAGCCCGGCAGGACAGCTACGGTAAAACCCAGCAGGCAGGTAACCAGGTACGGTGCGGATTTGTGCATGCAATTTCCTGTGTGTTTCAGGCGATTTTTCAGGAAAGACCCTCTTTTCGCCCCGTTAATTGAGGCAAATCGGATTGCGGTCGTGGCCGAAACCCTATAATGGCATAAGCGTCTTATCTTGCCCAACCTGTCCGCAGTTCCCGAAGCACCGGTGTTTTCGGGTGGCAGGCGGGGCCTTGCGCCGGTAGAATGCTGTTTGAATATCCACGACTGGAACAGGGTTATCTGACCATAAAATGGCGTTGCTGACACTGGGAATCAATCACCGAACCGCACCCGTAGAAATTCGCGAGCGTGTAGCGTTCACTCCGGAGCGGATGGCGGAAGCCTTTTCCGAACTGCGTGCTGCCTCCGGTGCCGGTGAGGCTGCCATTCTGTCTACCTGTAACCGTACCGAGCTGTACCTGGCCGGTGACGACGACTGCGCGCCTACCGTGCTGCGCTGGCTGGCGGGCTTCCACGACCTGGACGTAGCAGACCTGGAGAACGTGCTTTACCTGCACCGGGATTCCGATGCCGTTCGCCATATGATGCGCGTTGCCTCCGGCCTGGATTCCATGGTGCTGGGCGAGCCGCAGATATTCGGCCAGCTGAAAGATGCCTATTCCCTGGCCCGGGAACACGGTGCCACCGGTTCCTTCCTGACCCGGTTGTTCGAACACACCTTCTCGGTTGCCAAGCGGGTGCGAACCCAGACTGCCATCGGCGAAAACCCGGTATCTGTGGCCTATGCCTCGGTCAGCATGGCGCACCATATCTTTGCGGACATGTCCCGCAACAAGGCCTTGCTGATTGGTGCCGGTAAAACCATCGAGCTGGTTGCGCAACACCTTGCAGAAGCCGGTGTGCGCCAGTTCCTGATTGCCAACCGTACCCTCGAGCGAGCCCAGTCCCTGGCCGAGGCTCACGGCGGCAAGGGCATTCTGCTGTCCGAGATTCCGGATCACCTGGCGGATGTCGACATTGTTATTTCCTCCACCGCCAGCCCGCTGCCCATTCTGGGCAAGGGTGCCGTTGAGCGGGCGCTGAAAAAGCGCAAACACCGCCCGTATTTCATGGTGGATATCGCTGTACCGAGGGATATCGAACCGGAAGTTGCCTCGCTGGCAGACGTTTACCTGTATACCGTTGATGACCTCAAGCAGGTAATCGAAGAAAACATCCGCTCCCGGGAAGGCGCAGCCCGTGAGGCCGAAAACCTGATCAGCAGTGGCGTCCAGGATTTCCTGGAGCAGCTGCGGGCCCTGGATGCGGTTTCTACCCTGAAAGTCTTCCGTCAGCGGGCTGAAGTGATGCGCGATGCGGAAACCGAAAAAGCCCTGCGCGCCCTGCGCAACGGCGCAGACCCCGAGACAGTGCTGCGAAGCATGGCCCGGGGCCTGACCAACAAACTGCTGCACCAACCTTCCATCCAGGTTCGCAAGGCCATGGCCGAGGGCCGGACGGAAGTCACGGAATGTCTGAGGGAGCTCTACCAGCTGGATACGCTGGATGCGGACGAGCCTATCACCACGGAAAAACTATGAAGCCATCCATCCAGTCCCGCCTCGAACGTTTGGTAGAGCGGTTCGAGGAGGTGAGCGCACTGCTGAGCGATGCCTCCGTTATCTCCAACCAGGACAAGTTCCGGGAGTTATCCCGGGAGTTTGCCGAAATCGAGCCGGTGGTAAAGTGCTTCCAGTCCTGGCAACAGTCCCTCGACGACATCAGTGAAGCGAAAGAACTGTTGAAAGATGGCGATGCCGACATGCGCGCCATGGCTGAAGAAGAGCTGGACGGCGCCGAAGCCCGCAGTGAAGAGCTGGATGAAGAACTGCAGCGCCTGATGCTGCCGAAAGACCCCAACGACACCAAGAACGTGTTCCTGGAAGTGCGGGCCGGTACCGGTGGTGATGAAGCCGCCATCTTTGCTGGCGACCTGTTCCGCATGTATTCCCGCTACGCCGAGAAACGCCGCTGGCAGGTAGAAGTGCTGAGCGAAAACGAAGGCGAACACGGCGGCTATAAAGAAGTGATTGCCCGGTTGTCCGGCGACGGCGTATACGGTGCCTTGAAATTCGAGTCCGGCGCGCACCGGGTACAGCGGGTACCGGAAACCGAATCCCAGGGCCGTATTCACACCTCCGCCTGCACCGTAGCGGTGATCCCCGAGGCGGATGAAGCCGAAGCCATCGAAATCAACAAGGCCGACCTGCGGGTGGACACCTTCCGTTCCTCCGGCGCCGGTGGTCAGCACGTTAACAAGACCGACTCCGCCATTCGCATTACCCACCTGCCGACCGGTATTGTGGTGGAATGCCAGGAAGAGCGTTCCCAGCACAAAAACCGCGCAAAGGCCCTGAGCCTGCTGGCGTCGCGCCTGAAGAATGCCGAGCTGGAAAAGCAGCAGAAAAGCATGGCGGAAACCCGTAAAAGCCTGGTGGGCAGCGGCGACCGCTCCGAGCGCATCCGCACCTACAACTTCCCCCAGGGCCGGGTAACGGACCATCGCATCAACCTGACCCTGTACAAGCTCGACGAAGTGATTGCCGGCGACCTGGATGCGGTGGTGGTGCCCCTGCAGCAGGAACACCAGGCCGAACTGCTGGCTGAACTGGCCCATGAGCAGTGAGCCCTCGCTGACCTGCGAAGCCCTTCTGAAGAGCGCCGTTGAGCAGATTGGCGGCGACTCGCCCCGGCTGGATGCCGAACTACTGCTGAGCCACGTAACCGGCCTGGGCCGAACCAGCTTCCGGGCTTGGCCCGAGCGGGAAGTGCCAGCGGAACAGGCTGAGGCATTTTTTAGGTTGGTTGCACAACGTGCCAAAGGCCAGCCGATTGCCTACCTGCTGGGCGAGCAGGAATTCTGGTCGTTACCCCTGAGAGTCAGCCCCTCCACCCTGATTCCCCGGCCCGATACCGAGTGTGTGGTAGAGGCCGCGTTGTCACTGGAACTACCCGCTAACGCCCGGGTACTCGACCTTGGCACCGGCACCGGAGCCATAGCCCTGGCCCTGGCCAGCGAACAGCCAGGCTGGCAAATCATGGCCAGCGACCGGGTTGAAGAGGCAGTAGCCCTTGCCCGGGAAAACAGCCAGCAACTGGGCTTGCCCATCACCGTGGTGCAGAGCCACTGGTTCGACCAGATACCGGCTGGAACCTTCGACCTTCTTATCTCCAACCCGCCCTACATCCCGGCCACCGACCGCCATTTAAAGGAAGGCGATGTGCGCTTCGAGCCCGAGTCTGCCCTGGTGGCCGGAGAAGATGGCCTGGACGACATCCGCCTGCTGGTCACCGAAGGCCTGGACTGGCTCAACCCGAACGGCTGGATGCTGCTGGAACATGGGTATGACCAGGGAGAAGCCGTACGGGATTTGTTTGCCAAAGCCGGATGGCGCAACATAGAAACCCGCAAAGACTACGGCGGCAACGATCGCATGACCCAGGCCCGCAAGCCCGCCCGCGACCAATAGCGAGAACAACCATGCTCAGCGACGAAGAACTGCTCCGCTACAGCCGACAAATCCTGATGCCCCGGTTCGACATCGCCGGCCAGCAAAAGCTCAAAGCCGCCCATGTACTGGTCATCGGCGCCGGCGGCCTGGGTTGCCCCGTGGCACTGTATCTGGGCGCGGCGGGTGTCGGTCACCTGACCCTGGTCGACGACGACCAGATCGAACTGGCGAACCTGCAGCGCCAGATCGCGTTTCAGCAAAGCTGGCTGGGCGATTCAAAGGCCGAGCGCCTGGCGGAGCGGGTTCGGGCCATCAACCCGGAGATTACCGTTAATGCGGTGAATCGCCGTGTGGATGGAGGTGATCTCAAACAGCTGGTTGCTGAATCCACGCTGGTGCTGGATTGCACCGATAACTTCAATACTCGTTTTGCACTGAACCGGGCATCTGTTTTATCCAAGGTGCCGTTGGTTTCCGGTGCTGCCATTCGTGGCGAAGGCCAACTCTCCGTTTACGATCCCCGCCAGCCGGAAAATCCCTGTTACCACTGCCTGTATCCCGAGCAAGGCAATGAAGACCTTACCTGTTCCGAAGCGGGTGTTATAGCGCCACTGGTAGGTATGATCGGCTCAGCCCAAGCTATGGAAGCCATCAAGGTGATCTCAGGTGTTGGCAAACCATTGGTAGGCCGATTGCTCATCCTGGATGCCTGGCAAATGGAATGGCGAGAAATGAAACTCGCCAAAGACCCAGACTGCCCGGTGTGCCGCTGACTTGGGCTGACTCCGGAGTGGGGCAGGGTTGGGTTCGCCTTTCCAAAAACCGCTCCTTACGGCACATATATGTAGACCTCTTGTTGCGCAAGCCTCCCAAGCTCTCGGTGGTGTAAAAAGTTAACTGGGTAAAACTGCGCACATATATCCGGCCTTTATGATGAGTCACTCCGGTGACTCTGGCCTCAATGAAAACCGCG
>NZ_JBSXOP010000012.1:0-3038 GCF_056859535.1 Marinobacter sp. L-46 | reverse complement strand
GACTCCAGCTCCTTTCGTTCAGAGTCGCTCACTTCAAGGGGTCTAGCTATTCGCGCCATGGTTGTTTCTCCTGTCTCTACTTGTGAGATTATACAGGATCGGAGAATTATCTATGCGAATTTTTGTTAAGGGACACTAGCGAACCTTCGGCAAGTCATCCCAGCAGGTTGTATACGCCGGAGACAAATGCCCCCGCCGCATCGCATAAGCCGCGGGCCCGGCCTCTCTGGCCATGTAGACCGTCGCCCTCGACTTCCGGTTGATGGTATCCATCACCGCCATCAGGCGTTCCGATCTGCCACTGTCTGGCACCTGCTCCGGGCCGGCTTGGAAGAGATCCTCTTGAACACCCGCTTCTTCCACTAACTCCCCCAACATAACGCCGGCCTTGGCGTAATCAAATCCTTCCCGGTACATCGGTCGGAGGAGGTTCAGGGCCTGCTGCACAATAACCCGGGAGTCCTGGCTGGGCTGGATGAGCTTCACGCTGGCACTGCGTGAATACTGCGGTGCCGTCGCCTTGAACGGATTGGTTCGGATGAACACCATCAGTTCCCCAGCATACTGCTGGCCTCCCCGTAGCTTCTCGGTCGCGCGGGTCGCAAAGTGCGCAACGGCTTTCTCCAGGTCACTCAGTTTCTGAAGGGACTGACCAAATGATCGGGAGCACATAATTTGCTTCTTCGGGGCCGGCACATCCTCCCACGGAATACAGGGCACGCCATCGAGCTCCCGGGCCGTGCGTTCCAACACGACAGAGAACTGGTTTCTGAGGGTCGCCAGATGGGTATCCGCTAACTGTAACGCCGTGACAATACCCATGGTCTGAAGTCTGGCACTGAGTTTTCGCCCGACACCCCAAACCTCCTCAACCGGTACGCGGGCCATCAACCGCCGTTGCCGGGCGGGGTCCGTGAGATCGACTACGCCTCCAGTGGCTGGATATTTCTTGGCGGCATGGTTGGCCAGCTTGGCCAGGGTTCGCGTCGGAGCAATGCCCACACAGACCGGTAAGCCGACGTTCTGATACACCGTGTTCCTGACCTCTCGCCCAAAGTCCTCGAAGGACACCACCCGGTCAATGCCGGTCAGGTCCAGAAAGGCTTCATCGATGGAATAGATATCCACTTTGGGAGCAAGGGCTTCCAGAGTCGTCATCACCCGCCGGCTCATGTCGCCATAGAGGGTGTAGTTGGAGGAGAACACCTGGATGCCGTATCGGCGAATCTGCGCTTTGATGTGGTGAACCGGTACACCCATCTTGATCCCCAATGCCTTAGCTTCTTTGGAACGGGCGACGACGCAGCCGTCGTTGTTGGACAGCACCACAACCGGTGTATGGCGCAGATCCGGACGAAACAGTTTCTCGCAGGAGGCATAGAAGTTATTACAGTCCACCAGGGCGAACACGGGCTTCCTCATCCAGCTTTAACCTGTTCCCGGTACAACGCAGTCCCGAGAGCGGCAAAGTAATACTGAAAGGCGTCATTGATACGCTGGCGATGATCGCCCTGCGGATACAGACCCGCCTTGGCTTCATCAGAGTGAACGGTTCCGTTTACCAGAAACCGGTTACGCGGCTGGCTGTCTTCAATGAAGGCTTCAAAGGCGCGAGCGCACAGCTCCTCCGGTTTGGCGTAATAAACCGTTTTCAAATGTTGGTCGGCAATCTGGGAGGCCCGGAACAAAGTGCTGGGTGCAGTGCCGTCCTCCGTCAGCATGATGGCCTGGAAGCAAGCGCCTAGCCGTTCATTCAGTGGATGGGGTTTACTGCTTACGCTGTTCAGCCAGGCACTGGAAGCGAAGCCGCACGGTCCGGCATTCCGGTAAGCTTTGCCACCCATGTAGTGATCAAAGGCATGAAACCACTCATGAGCCAGGCTACCCGCGCCGGCGTTCTTGGCCAGCGCCAGCTGTCGGGTGGCGGGAATGTAGTGCGCGGCCACGCCCAACCGGCCGCCGATGCCATACTGCAGGCCCAGCGTGCTCCTCAGGGAGATCAATGGCTCCGGTCCTCGCAGGATCGTCATCAAATCACACAGCGCCTGATAGAACCGGCCGGCTGCCCGGTCCCGCTCCTGGGGCGTTACCCAGCGTCCGACCTCGATGCTGCGAAAATCGAACCGTCGTCTCACGGTGACAAAGGACACTGCCGATTCAGGTGTCATCCCTGCCCTCCCCGCTTGAGTGACCGGATGACGTTGGTGACCACCCCAAACACCTCCATCACCATATCGCCCTCGACGGTAATGGGCCGGTACGCTGAATTCCGTGGAAGGAGCCGAACGGGCGGTGGCGTCAAATGCAATTGCTTCACCGTCATCTCGCTTTCCAGGCTGGCGATGATGATGTCTCCGTGCTTGGCCCTCAGCGATCGGTCCACCACCAGGACATCGCCGGGATAGATACCCGCCTCAACCATAGACTCCCCCTGTACTCGCACAAAGAACGTGGCAGCAGGGTGCTGGATGCACAGCTCGTTCAGGTCAATGGTTTTCTCAACATAGTCTTCCGCCGGCGATGGGAAGCCAGCCGAGACCCGTTCAAGAAACATCGGGATATTCAGGCGTGAGACGGATTCGTAGTCACCAAGCAGAATGCAGGACATGCTTTACACCAGATACTGTTTGAATATACAGTATTTTGGCGAGACAATACGGTTGGGTCAACCCATCATTGGGCCTAGTGTTCTATACTCGGACTAGTGCAGCTGCCAGGAAGGCGGGAGGAGTCTGAGCCGAATCAACCTCTTTGTCGGTGAGGCTTCAATATAAACCGGATTTCCTGGTCTTTTTGGCGTAACAGGTGACCACGGGGGCAGCTCCAGATGTCTGTCCACCAGTAATACGCCCTGCCAGCTCTCATTTCATTTGCCTTCGTGATCGCAACGTCTTGGACTTCATGGCCGCATTCCGGGCAATACACCGTAGCGGTTCCATCGGTTACCCAGTCATTAATCCGCTCTTCAACGAGGCCGAAATGGCCCTCCGGCAACCGACTCACCTTGCGTGTGTCGAAGGTGGAATTGGCGAGCCAGA
>NZ_JBSXOP010000011.1:0-17457 GCF_056859535.1 Marinobacter sp. L-46 | reverse complement strand
GCAAGCACCCCCTGTTACCGCTCGACTTGCATGTGTTAAGCCTGCCGCCAGCGTTCAATCTGAGCCATGATCAAACTCTTCAGTTTAAATCATACAAGAACCCGTAAGTTCTTAATTCTTGCTCAAGACAAAACTCAATTTCGACGAGTCACTGTCCTGATATTTCGTATCCGAAATACCTCGGCCAGCGCCCACACGAATTACTTGGTTAACTTGTTAAAGAGCGTTTGAGCTGCTGCTCAATCAAGGCCGCGCATTCTACATCGTTCCGCCGCCTTGTCAACCGTTGATTTCGAATAATTTCTGAAGCAATTTTTCGAATACTTTCAATCGGTTGCATTCCTTCCGAAAGTTGCCGTAAGCGGCTTGCCCCTCAGAAGTGGTGCGCATTCTACAGGCGTAAGAAAAACTGTCAACGCCCTTTTCCGAAAAAACCTGACAGGCTTCGGTTTCCACCTACACGCCTGATCAATCACTCACCACAATGGCTATTTATTGTTCATTTTGTGACGTATTTCAAGTTCTTTTTAGTGGCACCAGAGACGAAACACCAAACCACCTTGCCCGCACCACCAACAATCCCGCCAGAATTACCGCGTAAACCACCATTTCGGTAATGTCACTTCTCGCCTGCCAGAGGAAATGCACCCACGCGAGTATCGCAGCCGGATAAATCAAACGATGCAACGGCTTCCACCACCGTCCGGTACGCTTCATCATTCTCCGGGTGGATGTGATCGCCAGGGGCACCATCGCCAGAAATGCGGCAGCACCCGCAATGATGTACGGGCGCTTGGTAAAGGTCGCCCAAAGATCCATCCAGCCCAGAATCAGCTGAAGGAAGGCCAGCAGATGCAACACGGCATAGAAAAAGGCAAACAACCCCAGCATCCGCCGGTAACGCAACCAGCCCGACCAGCCGGTTACTTTCTTTAACGGGGTAATGGCGAGCGTAACCAGAAGCAGCTGGAATGCGGCAATGCCAAGCGCCTCCGTAATCACCTGTCCAGGGTCCGGCCCCAGATTGGCATTAACAATATCAGCAGCCAGAAAGCCCAGCGGCAGCAGGGCCAAACCAAACACCAGGCACTTTCCGGCAATACCGAGCCACCTATTTGCCACAGCAGACGCCATCAGTAATACCTGGACAGATCCATGCCCTTGTAAAGGCCGGCCACCTGCTCGCCGTAGCCATTAAACTTTTCAGTCTCAATCCAGTTCGGCCGGAACACGCCCGAAGGCAAACGGCGCTCCATCTTCTGGCTCCAGCGCGGGTGATCCACTTCCGGGTTCACGTTGGCGTAGAAGCCGTATTCGCTTGGCGCAATCATTTCCCAGCTGGATTTCGGCTGCTCTTTCATAAAGCGGATACGCACAATCGACTTGATACTCTTGAAACCGTATTTCCAGGGCACCACCAGGCGGATCGGCGCACCGTTCTGGTTGGGCAAGGTCTTTCCATACAGACCTACCGCCAGAAACGACAACTCGTTCATCGCCTCATCCATACGCAGGCCTTCCCGATAGGGCCAGTCGATGGTACTGAACAGAGATCGCTGTCCGCGCATCTGCTCCGGGGCATTCAGCGTTTCGAAATAAACAAATTTCGCATCCGAGTTCGGCTCCAGGCGTTTGATCACCTCCGCCAGCGGTACACCCACCCACGGGATCACCATTGACCAGGCCTCAACACACCGCAACCGGTAGATCCGCTCCTGGTACTGGTGAGGCTTCAGCAAATCCTCCAGCGCGTACGTGCCGGGATTCGCACACTCCCCTTCTACTTCAACGGACCAGGGGTCCACGGACATTTCCGAAGCGTAGCGGGATGGGTCCTGCTTACCGGTGCCGAATTCGTAGAAATTGTTGTATGTAGTGATGGCATCATACGGGGCCGGTTTCTCGTCTGTGGAGAATTGCGGCGCAGCCTTGTAGTCCAAAACCGTTCCCGGCCGGGTATCTTCCGCCCGAACCAGTCCCGGAATCGACAGCGCAGCGGCTGAAGCAATGGCACCGGTCATGAATTTGCGCCGATTCAGGTAGACAGATTCCGGGGTTACTTCAGATTCAGGGACAGACCAGGAAGGGCGTTGCTTGATAAACATCGGAGGCTCCAGAGTTCGCGGTTAGCAGATAGACCGAACATTCCCGGAGAAATTCCCGCCCGGGCAGGATCCGGGCGGGAGGCAGTTGTCGTCAGGCGCGCTTTGGCTTTTTCCGGAACAAGGCGCGGACCGGTCCCGACAACGCATAGATCAGGAACGCAGTGAACAATACGGTGGCCGGGTCTACAGCGATCACTACCAGTATCAAAACCACCAGCAAGATAGCGGCGAAAGGCACCCGCCCCCGCAAATCCAGGTCTTTGAAGCTGCGGTAAAGAACGTTGCTCACCATCAGCACGCCGGCACCGCCGACGACCACAATGGACAGCAAGGTCAGCCAGGCGGACGGTTCAAACTGATGGAAGCACCAGACCAGGCCTGCCACACAGGCGGCTGCAGCCGGGCTCGGCAAACCCACAAAGAACTTTTTATCAACAGAGCCAATCTGGGTGTTGAAGCGAGCCAGCCGCAATGCCGCGCCGGCCACGTAGATGAACGTAATGGCCCAGCCCACTTTATCCAACCCGTTCAGGGCCCAGAAGAAGGCCACCATACCCGGAGCCACGCCGAAGGCCACCATATCGGCCAGGCTGTCATACTCTTCACCGAACTTGCTCTGGGTGTTGGTCATCCTGGCCACCCTGCCGTCCAGACCATCCAGAACCATCGACACGAAAATAGCGATGGCGGCGTTATCGAACACGCCGTTGGCGGCAGAGACAATGGCATAGAACCCGGAAAACAGGGATGCGGTGGTCAGGGCATTGGGCAGCAGGTAGATGCCCTTACGGCGCACCTTGGCTCCCTCAACCAACTCTTCCTCGACAACCTCGCCACTTTCAAGGTCCAGCTCTGCAGCCTTGTTCGGTTCAGGCTTGTCGACAGATTTATTCTCTTCAGTCATTCCATAAACTCCGGAAAGCATTTGGGCGGAGTATATACGAAAAACGCGGCCACTAGGGCCGCGCTTTCAAACCGTACCGGAAATTCCGGATCAGTTCTTTTCTTTATCCACGATCTTGTTCGCGGAAATCCACGGCATCATGGAACGCAGCTTCTCGCCCACAGTCTCGATCTCGTGAGCCGCGTTCTGGCGACGACGAGCAGTCATGGACGGATAGTTCAGGGCACCTTCAGAGATGAACATCTTGGCGTATTCACCACTCTGGATGCGCTTCAGTGCGTTACGCATGGCTTCGCGGGACTGCTCGTTGATCACCTCCGGGCCAGTTACGTACTCGCCGTACTCAGCGTTGTTGGAGATGGAGTAGTTCATGTTGGCAATGCCGCCTTCGTACATCAGGTCAACAATCAGCTTCAGCTCGTGCAGACACTCGAAGTACGCCATTTCCGGAGCGTAGCCCGCTTCGGTCAGGGTTTCGAAACCGGCTTTAACCAGCTCAACCGCGCCACCACACAGAACCGCCTGCTCACCGAACAGGTCAGTTTCGGTTTCGTCTTTGAAGGTGGTTTCGATGATACCGGTACGGCCACCGCCGATGCCGCTGGCGTAGGACAGGGCTACGTTCTTGGCGTTGCCGGAAGCGTCCTGGAAGATCGCGATCAGGTCAGGAATACCGCCGCCCTTGGTGAACTCGGTGCGTACAGTGTGGCCCGGCGCCTTCGGAGCAACCATGATCACGTCCAGGTCTTTACGCGGAACGATCTGGTTGTAGTGGATAGCAAAACCGTGAGCGAACGCCAGGGTAGCGCCCTGCTTCAGGTTCGGCTCGATTTCGTCGCGGTACAGCTGGGCCTGGAACTCGTCCGGAGTCAGCACCATAACAACGTCGGCGGAAGCAACGGCAGAAGCCACGTCGCTGGTCTTCAGGCCGTAGGCTTCAGCCTTGGCGATGGAGGAAGAGCCGGCACGCAGGCCAACCACTACGTCTACACCGGAGTCCTTCAGGTTGCACGCGTGCGCGTGGCCCTGGGAGCCGAAGCCCAGAATGGCAACTTTCTTGCCCTGGATGATGGAAAGATCACAATCCTTATCGTAATAAACCTGCATGAGAAACCTCTGTTATCAGTAACAGCCCTTCGGGGCCATAGTGTTCAAATTTTTCGGGCAGCCCTTACAGGCTGAGAACTTTTTCGCCACGGGCGATGCCGGATACACCGGTACGCACCACTTCCAGCACGCCAGACGTGCCTACAGCCTGGATAAAGCCATCAAGCTTGCTGCTGTCGCCGGCCAGCTGAACGGTATAAACCGAGCTGGTTACGTCGACAATCTGGCCCCGGAAGATATCCACGGTGCGCTTGATTTCCGCACGCTGGGAACCGGTTGCCTTCAGCTTGACCAGCATCAGCTCACGCTCGATGTGGGCACCTTCGGTCAGGTCTACCAGCTTGACCACTTCAATCAGCTTGTTCAGCTGCTTGGTGATCTGCTCGATAACCTTGTCGGAACCGCTGGTGGTGACGGTCAGGCGAGACAGGGTCTCGTCTTCGGTCGGCGCCACGGTCAGCGTTTCGATGTTGTAGTTGCGCTGGGAAAACAGCCCAACCACGCGGGACAGTGCGCCCGGCTCGTTTTCAAGCAAAACAGAAATGATTCGACGCATGATCACACCCTCTCCGTTTTGCTGAGCCACATATCTTTCATGGAACCACGGGCAACCTGCATCGGGTACACATGCTCGAAGCGGTCCACGTAAATATCCACAAATACCAGCTTGTCTTTCATCGCCAGGACTTCCTTGAGCCTGGGCTCCAGGTCTTCCTTGCGATCAATGCGCACGCCAACATGGCCATAGGCTTCCGCCAGCTTGATGAAGTCCGGCAGAGACTCCATGTAAGACTGGGAATGACGGGACTCGTAGTTCATGTCCTGCCACTGCTTGACCATGCCCAGGGCCTGGTTGTTCAGATTGATGATCTTCACCGGCAGATCGTACTGTTTGCAGGTGGACAGCTCCTGGATGTTCATCTGGATACTGCCTTCACCGGTGAAGCACAGCACTTCATCTTCCGGATGGGTCAGTTTGATACCCATGGCGGCCGGCAGGCCGAAGCCCATGGTGCCGAGGCCACCGGAGTTGATCCAGCGGTTGGGCTTGTCGAATTTGTAGTACTGGGCAGCAAACATCTGGTGCTGGCCGACATCGGTGGTTACGAAGGCATCACCGTTGGTGAGCTTCCAGAGCATCTCGACCACTTCCTGCGGCTTGATCACATCCGGGCTGGTTTCGTAACGCATACCGTGGAACGCACGCCACTCTTCGATCTGCTTCCACCAGGACCCCAGCGCTTCGGCATCCGGCTTGTCCTTCGACTCTTTGACCAGCGACAGCATTTCTTTCAGTACCGCATCCACCGGGCCAACAATGGGCACGTCTGCATCTATGGTCTTGGAGATAGATGCCGGGTCGATATCGATATGAATAATGCGCGCACCCGGGCAGAACTTCTCGGTGGCGTTGGTTACGCGGTCATCAAAGCGCGCGCCCACACAGAGAATCAGGTCTGAATGGTGCATCGCCATGTTGGCTTCATAGGTGCCGTGCATACCCAGCCAGCCCAAATGCTGCTTGTCGGTCGCCGGATAGCAGCCGATGCCCATCAGGGTGTTGGTGATGGGGAAGCCCAGGGTCTGGGTCAGCTCGGTCAACTGGCTGGAGGCCTTGCCCAGGATCACACCGCCGCCGGCATAGATGATCGGGCGCTTGGCCGCCATCAGCATGTCTACGGCTTTCTTGATCTGGCCGGCATGGCCACGGACTGCCGGGTTATAGGAGCGCAGCTTGACCTTCTTCGGATAGGCATACTCATAGCGCTCGTTCGGGGTGGTCATATCCTTGGGGATATCCACCACAACCGGGCCGGGGCGGCCGGTAGAGGCAATGTAGTAAGCCTTGCGGATCACTTCAGGAATTTCTTCCGGATGGCGCACACTGAGGTTGTGCTTAACCACCGGGCGGGAAACACCGATCATGTCGGTTTCCTGGAAGGCATCTTCACCAATCAGTGTAGATGCAACCTGGCCGCACAGAACCACCATGGGGATGGAATCCATGAATGCGGTGGCAATGCCGGTAATAGTGTTGGTGGCTCCAGGACCCGAGGTCACCAGTACGGTACCTGGTTTTCCAGTTGCACGGGCGTAGCCGTCGGCCATGTGGACCGCCGCCTGTTCGTGCCGTACCAGAATATGCTTGACTTTGTCCTGCCTGAACAGCGCATCATAAATATGAAGGGCTGCACCACCCGGATAGCCGTATATGTATTCGATCCCTTCATCCTGCAGGGAGCGGATCAGCATATCGGCGCCAGACAATAACTCCACGATTTCTACCCTCTTCTACGAGTGAATGAGCCGGGTTACGCCCCGGTTGCCTGGATTCTCGGTTTCCCTGCTTCTTGTGAAAGCGGAACCGGCGTACTCCTCCACACCATTTTTAAGAGGTTGTCTCCTGGCCAGCCGCCCTCCTGAGGGTTGCGGAGAACGACCAATCAACGGGTTGCACGTAAGCAACAACCAGTGCCCGCCAGCGGGTGGCGAACGCAGTGTGGTGATTAACGGGGGATACTCGCTCGGGATTGCCTGCCGTATTGACCCCAGTCTTCAGGCAATCTGCAATTCTGACAGCGCGAAACTCACTGTCAATAGGCGCTGTGGCTTAATTGCCACCATTTTCTTAGACACAGGGCCCCGGTTGGCCAATAATGGTGCAAGAGATTTGAACCAGACAGAAGAAAATCCGCATTCGGGGTGGCATCATGTCACCAGGCAGTAATCGAATAACGAGTGGACCTATGAACCGAAAAATCCTGATGCTGGCCGCGATCATGGCCGCCGCCCCGGGCTTCGCCGCCGGTGCCTCTGTATACAAATGGACCGACGACAGCGGCGTAACCCACTTCGGGGATCGCCAGCCTAATGGTGCATCTGCAGAGATTGTTAACGTGCGCACTGGCAAGAGTTCCGGCGGCCAGGCGTCCCGGGTGAGCCTGCAACAGCAGGTTCAGGAAATCCAGGAGCGCCAGCAGGCTGAAGCCCAGCAGCGCCAGGAAACCGCCCAGGAAGAAGCCCTGCGCAAACAGCGTGAAGCCAACTGCGCCACCGCTAGCTCCAACCTTGAAGTAATCGAAAGCTACGCCCGGATTCGCGTTGAGGAGAACGGAGAGATGCGCTACCTGACCCCGGAAGAAATCGAGGAACAGCGCAAGCAGTTTGAAGAGATTGCCGCCGAGAACTGTGGCCCGATGGAAGAACGAACCGAGCAGCAGTAAAACAAAAAAGCCAGCCGGGCAACCCGACTGGCTTTTTCGTTCCCGGTTGATAGCCGGGGCCACGAAGCCCCGGCACTGCGCAGCAATTACTTGCTGGCAAACACCACGGCGTTGTCCTGAACCGTCGCCACGATGGTATCCCCCGGCATAAACTCCCCTTTCAGCAGTTTCTGCGCCAACGGGTTTTCGATCAGCCGCTGGATCGCCCGCTTCAGCGGACGGGCACCGTAAACCGGATCGTAGCCCACCTCCGCCAGCAGCTGCATGGCGTCTTCGGCGATCTCCAGTTGCATGTCCTGATTCTTCAGGCGCTGCGCCAGGTTCGCGATCTGGATGCGGGCAATGCCCTGGATCTGGTTTTCCGCCAGCGGATGGAACACCACCACTTCATCCACACGGTTGATGAACTCGGGGCGGAAATGAGTACCCACCACTTCCATCACCGCAGACTTCATGTCTTCGTAATTCTCCTCGCCCGCCTTCTCCTGAATGATGTGAGAGCCCAGGTTGGAGGTCATCACAATCACCGTGTTGCGGAAGTCCACGGTGCGGCCCTGGCCGTCGGTCAGGCGGCCGTCGTCCAGCACCTGCAGCAGGATGTTAAAGACATCCGGGTGGGCTTTCTCCACCTCATCCAGCAACAGCACGGAATAGGGCCGGCGGCGCACCGCTTCGGTCAGGTAACCACCCTCTTCGTAACCCACGTATCCGGGAGGCGCACCAATCAGCCGGGCCACGGAGTGCTTCTCCATGAACTCGGACATATCGATGCGCACCATCGCTTCTTCGGTATCGAACAGGAACGAGGCCAGCGCCTTGCACAGTTCGGTTTTGCCCACACCCGTGGGGCCGAGGAACAGGAAGGAACCGTTGGGGCGGTTCGGGTCTGACAACCCGGCCCGGGACCGGCGCACGGCGTTAGACACTGCTTCCACCGCTTCTTCCTGGCCAATCACCCGGCCGTGCAGCGCCTCTTCCATGCGCATCAGCTTGTCGCGCTCGCCTTCCAGCATCTTGGACACCGGAATACCGGTCCACTTGGAAACGATTTCGGCGATTTCCTCATCGGTTACCCGGTTACGCAGCAGTTCCATTTTCTGCATCTCGGCCTGGCCGGCCATTTCCAGCTGGCGCTCCAGTTCCGGAATCTTGCCGTACTGAAGTTCCGACATCCGCCCCAGATCACCGGAACGGCGGGCGGTTTCCAGGTCAATGCGCGCCTGCTCCAGGTCGCTCTTGATCTTCTGGGAACCGTGCAGGGCCGCTTTCTCGGCATTCCACACTTCTTCGAGGTCCGAGTATTCCCGTTCAACACCGGCAATCACATCCGACAACTCCGCCAGTCGCTTCTTGGAGGCGTCGTCTTTCTCTTTCTTCAGGGCCTCGCGCTCGATCTTCAGCTGAATCAGGCGGCGCTCAAGGCGGTCCAGCGCTTCCGGCTTGGAATCCATCTCCATGCGGATCTGACTGGCGGCTTCATCCACCAGGTCGATAGCCTTGTCCGGCAACTGGCGATCAGTAATGTAACGGTGTGAGAGCTTGGCGGCCGCAATGATTGCGCCGTCGGTCACCTCAACCCCGTGGTGCACTTCGTAGCGCTCTTTCAGGCCCCGCAGGATGGCAATGGTGTCTTCCTCGCTGGGCTCGGAGACCAGCACCTTCTGGAACCGGCGCTCAAGGGCCGCGTCTTTCTCGATGTTTTCCCGGTATTCATTCAGGGTAGTGGCACCCACGCAGTGCAGCTCACCCCGGGCCAGTGCCGGTTTGAGCATGTTACCGGCATCCATGGAGCCTTCCGCCTTACCGGCGCCCACCATGGTGTGAATCTCGTCGATGAACAGGATGATCTGCCCTTCCTGCTTCGACAGCTCGTTCAGCACCGCCTTCAGGCGCTCCTCAAACTCACCCCGAAACTTGGCGCCGGCAATCAGCGAGCCCATATCCAGGGACAGCACCTTCTTGTCTTTCAGGCCATCGGGCACTTCGCCGTTCACAATGCGCTGCGCCAGACCTTCCACAATGGCAGTCTTACCCACGCCCGGTTCACCTATCAGCACCGGGTTGTTCTTGCGCCGGCGCTGCAGCACCTGGATGGTACGGCGGATTTCATCGTCCCGGCCGATCACCGGGTCCAGCTTGCCTTGTTCGGCCCGCTCGGTCAGATCAATAGTGTACTTGGACAACGCCTGACGATTTTCTTCTGCACCTGCATCGTTCACGGTTTCACCACCACGCACCTGATCAATAGCCTTTTCCAGGGCGGCTTTGTCTACGCCCTGCTCCCGCAGAATGCGGCCCAAAGAACCCCGGTCTTCCAGCGCCGCCAGCAAGATCAGCTCGCTGGAAACAAACTCGTCGCCCCGCTTTTGGGCCTGCTTGTCCGCCATATTCAGCAGCCGGCCGAGGTCGTTGGATACCGACACATCGCCGGCGTTGCCCTGCACTTCCGGCAGGTTTTCAATTTCCTGGGCGACGGCCTGGCGCACCCGGCCAGCCTCTGCACCCACCTGTTGCAGCAGCGGCTTTACCGATCCGCCCTGCTGATCGAGCAGCGCCTGCATAAGATGCACCGGCTCAATAAAATTATGGTCTTTGCCTACCGCGATCGACTGCGCATCCGCCAGGGCGGACTGCAGTTTGCTGGTCAGCTTGTCGATTCTCATGAGTTCAGTTCCCCGAATTTTTTGCGAATACGCACCACGGCCCGTTGCCTTCGGCGTATTCCGATTGCTTTGACATTTAATGTAGGGGCAGGTAGGGGGACTTCAAGCTGGGGGCTGACTATTTCGACGAAAACTTGACGGCCGTCAGCTGCGACCGGTCAGCCCAGCCAGATAATCGACGCCATACGGCCCGTCTGGCCATCGCGGCGGTAGGAGAAAAACCAGTCCTGGTCGCGCACAGTACACAGGCTACCGCCGGATACCGAGCTAACCCCGGCGTGCCGCAGGCGTTGGCGGGCAAGGTGGTAGATATCGGCCATGAAATGGCCGGGGCGGGCACCGGCTGATTTGAAGGCACTAGCGGCTTCCGGGGACTGCCCGATAAAGGCTTCGCGCACTTCCGGGCCCACTTCGAACTGCTTCGGGCCTATGGCGGGGCCCATCCAGGCCACCAGCTCCGAAGGCTCCACCGCCATGGCGGCCACCAGGTTTTCCAGTACACCGCCACACAGGCTGCGCCAGCCGGCGTGGGCCGCCCCCACCACCGTGCCTTTGCGGTCCGCCAGCAGCACCGGCAGGCAGTCAGCCGTCAGGATGGCGCAGGCCATTCCGGGAATACGGGTAAAGCTGGCGTCTGCATCCGGGCAGGAACCCACGGTGGCAGGCGTTAATTCAACCACTTCGGTGCCATGCACCTGATTCAGCCAACCAATGCGGTTGCTGTCCAGCCCGGCGAAGCGGGCCAGGGTTTGGCGGTTTTCCTGCACGTGGCCAGGATTATCACCCACGTGATCGCCCAGATTCAGGCTGTGCCAGGGCGGCCGGCTGACGCCACCTTTACGGGTAGTACACAAGGCCCGCACCCGGCGTGGCGCAGGCCAGTCCGGGCGCAGTACATCGTGCTCAGTAATCATTCTCTTCCAGTTCCCGGGCATGCTTGCGCAGGGTTTCGATCAGGTGAACCATGTCCTCTGGCAGGGGCACTTCCCAGCTCAGAGTCTCACCGGTTTCCGGATGCTCCAGGGTCAGCTGCCGGGCGTGCAGGGCCTGGCGATGGAATGCCGCCAGCACATCCCGCAACTCTTCGGTGGTGCCTTTGGGCAAACGCAGACGACCGCCATAAACAGGATCACCTACCAGCGGATGGCGCACGTGGGTCATGTGTACCCGAATCTGGTGCGTGCGGCCGCTTTCCAGCTTGCAACGAACATGGGTATGGGCGGCAAAGCGCTCAATCAGCCGGTAATGAGTCACTGCCGGCTTACCGGACGACACCACAGCCATGCGCTTGCGATCCTGCGGGTGCCGGCCAATGGGGGCGTCCACCGTAGCGCCACCGGTGAGAGAACCCACTACCACGGCCTCGTATTCCCGGCCCATGGTACGTTCCTGCAGCTGGTTAACCAGCGAGGTGTGGGCAATCAGGCTGCGGGCCACCACCATAATGCCGGAGGTGTCTTTATCCAGCCGGTGCACAATGCCGGCCCGGGGCAGGTTTTCCACTTCCGGCGCATAGTTCAGCAGCGCATTCACCAGGGTACCGTCGGCATGGCCCGCCGCCGGGTGCACCACCAGCCCGGCGGGCTTGTTGATCACCAGCAGGTGCTCGTCTTCATAAACGATATCCAGGGTGATCGGCTCGGCTTCCCAGGTAACCTGCACTTCCGGCTCGGCGTCCAGGTCCAGAACGTCGTCCATCATGACTTTGTCCCTGGGCTTGCGGGCTTCGCCGTTCACCGTGAGCGCCCCGCTTTTGATCCAGGACTGCAGGCGCGAGCGGGAATGCTCGGGCATGAGTTCGGCCGCAGCCTGATCCAGCCGCCGGTCGCTCAGTTCCGGGGGGATGGTGTAATGTCCGGTAATACGGTTATCGGAAGACATTCGGCCTCTTTTTGCTACAATGCGGGGTTCATTCAAGTTGCGACCATTATACGGGATTCCGGCATGAGATCAGTTGTCCGATTACTGCTAATTTCCACTATCATTGCGCTGGCCAGCGGCTGCGCCTCTAATCGCGAAGTGGGAGTACTGCCGGAAGAGACATACTACGACAACGCCCGCCAGGCCATGAACTCCGGCAACTTCAACGAAGCCGAAGAAAACCTGGACGCCCTGGAAACCTACTACCCGTTCGGCCGCTACGCCGAACAGGCCCAACTGGACCTGATCTTCGCCCGCTACCAGAACCTGGACCTGGAAGGCTCCCGGGCGGCGGCTGACCGCTTTATGCGCCTGAACCCCCAGAGCGACCACCTGGACTACGCCATGTACATGCGCGGCCTGGCCTCTTACAACCTGGACATGGGCCTGGCTGCCCGTTATTTCCCGATTGATGTAGCGGCCCGCAGCCCCGGCGAACAGTTGCAGGCGTTCCGGGATTTCTCCCAGCTGCTGAACCGCTTCCCGGACAGCGAATACGCCCCGGATGCCCGCCAGCGCATGATCGCCATCCGCAACCGCATGGCCGAACTGGAACTGCACGCAGCCCGCTACTACATCAAGCGTGAGGCCTTTGTGGCGGCCAACAACCGGGCACGGTACGTGGTGGAGAACTTCCCGTCTTCCCCGGCCGTTGAAGAAGCACTGATTCTGCTGGCCGACACCTTCCGCTTTATGGACCTGAAGAAAGGCGCCAGCGATGCCATCGCTACCCTGCGCCAGAACTTCCCCAACAGCGAAGCCTTCGATGAGAACGGTGAGTTCCAGTCTGACCGCCTGCGCCGCCAGAACCGGTCCCTCACCAACGTGGTCACCTTCGGCCTGATGGGCGACGAGTAAGGCCCGCAGCCTTACTTGCCAACTTTCCAGCCGTTGGTAATCGGATACCGGCGGTCTTTGCCAAACCCGCGCTCGGTAATGCGCACCCCGATGGGTGCCTGCCGGCGCTTGTATTCGTTGATGTCCACCAGCCTTACCACCCGTTCGACATCCGCCCGTTCAAAACCTTCCGCGACAATGGCCTCGGCACTGTAATCACGCTCTACGTACAGGTTCAGGATCTGGTCCAGAACGTCGTATCCCGGCAGGCTGTCCTCGTCTTTCTGGTCCGGCGCCAGCTCTGCGGACGGCGGCCGGGTAATCACCCGCTCCGGAATGACCTGCGACAGGCTGTTGCGGTACCAGGCCAGGCGGAACACCAGGGTTTTCGGCACATCTTTCAGCACATCGAAACCACCGGCCATGTCGCCGTACAGGGTGGAATAACCCACTGCAATCTCGCTCTTGTTACCGGTGGTCAGCACCAGAGAACCGAACTTGTTGGACAGTGACATCAGCAACACGCCCCGCAGACGGGCCTGCAGGTTTTCTTCCGTGGTATCCGGTTTCGTGCCTTCAAAGGGCTTGGCCAGGGTTTGCATGAACACGTCGTACATGGGCTCGATGGAGAACACATCGTACTGAACGCCCATGGCACAGGCCTGGGCCTCGGCATCCTCAAGGCTGGCGCTGGAGGTATAGCGGAACGGCATCATCACCGCCCTCACCCGGTCCTTGCCCAGGGCATCGGCAGCCACCGCCAGGGTCACGGCAGAATCGATACCGCCGGATAAACCCAGCACCACAGATTTGAAGCCATTCTTGTTCACGTAATCCCGAACACCGGTCACCAGTGCGCTGTACACATTGGCTTCCAGGGAAGGCTCCGCCGGCAGCGGCTGAGAGATCGGCTGGCAGTGGTGTTCACACAGGAATTCCACCGGGAACAGGCCATCGGCAAACTGGGGCGCTTCCACCGCCAGCGCACCTGCGTGGTCGACCACCATGGAGCCACCATCAAACACCAGCTCGTCCTGCCCGCCCACCAGGTTTGTGTACACAATGCTCACCCGGTTATCCGCCGCCTTGCGTTCCAGCAGCGCCTTGCGCCGGGCCTGTTTGTCGATATCGTAGGGCGAGGCATTCAGGTTCAGGATCAGTTGCGCACCGGCGGCTGCGGCATCTTCCAGCGGGCCGTCTTTCCAGATGTCTTCACACACGGTGATGCCAACCGGCACACCCTTTATATCCATAACCAGAGTATCGCGGCCTTCAGCGAAGTAGCGTCTTTCATCGAACACCTGGTAATTGGGCGGGCAACGCTTGAAATACCGGCCGCGGATTTCGCCTTTCTCGACAACCACCGCGGCGTTATACAACAAGCCGCCGGAGCGCACCGGCGCGCCGATTACCATGGCCGATTCCAGATTGGCCTGCTGCAAACGCTCCAGGGCCTCGGCAATGCGCAGGTCCAGGCTCGGCCTCAACAGCAGGTCTTCCGGCGGGTAGCCGGTCAGGCACAGCTCCGGGAACAGCACGATGTCTGCCTTGTGCTGCTCCTGGGCCTGCTGAGTGGCCTTCAGTACCAGCTCGGTATTACCCGGAATGTCACCAACCAGAAAGTCCAGCTGGGCCATAACCACCCGCAGCTTGCGGGGGGAGTCTGAATCGGCGGATGCGGTTCCGGGTGTGGCCATGCAAAGGCTCCTGTAACTTGTTGCCATGAAAAGGCTATTATAACCCCGCAAAGGCAAGGATTTCTTCCGGGCAGAGGCAATAAACCCTTCATGGCAACCGAGCTTACCAACACAACCCATGCCCGCTCCCCGTTCGGGCCACCGGCAAAATACCAGCAGGCGCGCCTGTTCCGGATCTACAACCACTACCGGGTAGTCATCAGCCTGCTGCTGGTTGCCCTGCTGTTTGTAGACCCGTTCACCGCAGACACCCGTTTCCGCTGGCTGGATTACTACCAGGCCGGGGTGGTTTCGCACCTGGCCCTGAACGGCTTTATCGCCCTGCTCCTGCTGGCCGGCTTCCAGCCCCGGCAGCGGCATATCACCCTGTCGATACTCACAGATATCCTGGTGATGCACGGCTTGCTGCTGGCCAGTTCCGGCATTACCAACGGGCTGGCCAACCTGGTGATTGTCGCGGTTGCCGCCGGCAACATCCTGACCCCCACCCGCATGGGCACTTTCTACGCCGCACTGGCGGCCATCTGCTCGCTGGGCATCTCCGGCTGGGCGGTGATCACCATCAACGAAAGTGCCGACGACATTGTTCGGGCCGGCTCTTTGGGCATCCTGTATTTCGCCACGGCGGTCATTCTGCAGGGCATTTCCAAACGGGTGATCCGCAGTGAAGCCCTGGCCAGCAGCCGGGCCAGGAGCATTGCCGAGCTGGAACAGATCAACCAGCAAATTATCCAGCGCATGCGCACCGGCATTCTGGTACTGGACCGGCACGGTTACATTCGCCTGGCCAACGCGGCCGCCGAGGAACTACTGTTCGGAACAGCTACCCATGAAAACGGTACAGCGCACAACCACCGGGAATTACCCCCGCCCCTGAAAAAAGGCCTGGAATTGTGGCTGAGGCACCCCGACCGGCGAATAGAACCCTTCCAGCCATCATCCACATCACCGCTGCTGCAAGCCAGCCTGACCCAGCTGGACCAGGAGCAAGGCGACCTGATACTGGTGTTCATCGAAGACATGAGCAAGGTTACCCAGCAGGCCCAGCAAATGAAGCTGGCTTCACTGGGCCGCCTGACCGCCGGCATCGCCCATGAAATCCGCAACCCGCTGGGCGCCATCAGCCACGCGGCCCAGTTGATGGAAGAATCCCCCAACCTGGACAAGGGCGACCTGCAAATGCTGGATATCATTCGCCGGCATTCCCGGCGGGTGAACGGCATTATCGAGAACGTACTGGACTTGTCCCGCCGCCGGGCAGCAGATACCGAACTGGTGGATGTAGCCAGCTGGCTTGAAGAGTTCCGCCAGGACTTCCTGCAAACCCTGGACGACGACATCCCCGTAAAGATTGAACTCTTCTGCGACGCAGCCATACCCGCCGCCCGGTTCGATAAAAGCCAGGTTGAACAAGTGCTGGTAAACCTGTGTGACAACGGTTTGCGGTACAGCAAACAGCACAGCGGCCAAAACAGGATACAATTAGCCGCAGGCACCAGTGCCGATGGCGAGCGGGCCTTTGTGGATGTTAAGGATTTCGGCCCCGGTATAGCGCCGGAACACCGTAACTCCGTGTTCGAGCCGTTTTTCACCACCGACAAAAGCGGCACCGGCCTTGGCCTGTACCTGGCCCGGGAACTGTGTGAAGCCAACCAGGCGCACCTGTCGCTGGTGGAAGATGGCGAACCCGGCTGCCGCTTCCGGATCACCTTCGCCCACCCGGGCCGGATGATCTGACCGCCGGGCTGCCAACGCACTGCCATTCATCAAAGAACTGAACACAGATAATGATAAAACAGACCGCGCTGATCGTAGACGACGAACCGGATATCCGGGACCTGCTGGAAATCACCCTCACGCGCATGGGCATAGAGGCCTACACCGCGCCCGACCTGGCCAGCGCCCGGAGTTTACTGGCCAAGCACCAACCCCACCTGTGCCTGACCGACATGAACCTGCCAGACGGCAACGGCATAGAACTGGTGCAGTGGATTCAGGAACACAGCCCCTGCACCCCGGTGGCCGTGATTACCGCCTACGGCAGCATGGACACCGCCATTGAATCGTTAAAAGCCGGCGCCTTTGATTTTGTCTCCAAACCGGTCGAACTGCCCCGGCTGCGGGAGTTGGTAAACAGCGCCCTGAAGCTGTCCGAGCCCAAACTACAGCCGGCCGAAGAGAACGACGAGCCCGGCCTGCTGCTGGGAGAATCCCCGCAAATCCGCAAACTGCGCAACCAGACCCGCAAACTGGCCCGCAGCCAGGCTCCGGTGTTTATCAGCGGTGAATCCGGCAGCGGTAAAGAACTGGTTGCCCAGATGATCCACCTGCAGGGCCCCAGGGCCGACGGCCCATTCATTGCCGTCAACTGTGGTGCCATCCCGTCCGAACTGATGGAAAGCGAATTCTTTGGCCACAAGAAAGGCAGTTTTACCGGCGCCGTAGAGAACAAAGACGGCCTGTTCCGAAGTGCCGATGGTGGCACCCTGTTCCTGGACGAAGTGGCGGATTTGCCTCTCGCCATGCAGGTAAAACTGCTGCGGGCCATTCAGGAAAAAGCCGTGCGGCCCGTTGGCGATACCAAAGAGATCCCGGTAGACATTCGCGTGCTGAGCGCCACTCACAAAAATCTGCCTGAATTGGTGCTGTCCGGAGACTTCCGCCAGGATTTGTTTTACCGCATCAACGTCATCGAGCTGGCCGTACCCGCACTTCGAGAACGAAGAGACGATATCCCTCTTCTGGCCGAACACATACTTGAACGCATCGCCGGAGAGTATGAGTGCGCCCCCGCCACCCTAACCGCTCCCGCGATTGAACGGCTGAAAAGCTACGATTTCCCGGGCAACGTGCGGGAGCTGAGTTATTGTCAAATCTGGTGTATGACCATCAGGCAGCGTTCCTGCCAGATTGATCTTCCACCTGTATTCCATCCTGAAACTGCACGTTGTCCACGACCAGCTTCAGTTGGTCAAACCCCTTGATTCGCTTCCAGCGTTT
>NZ_JBSXOP010000010.1:0-17554 GCF_056859535.1 Marinobacter sp. L-46 | reverse complement strand
TCTGGTTGTGAAAGAGCATGCAGGTTAGACTCGGACATGGCGTATCATTCCTCTGTTGGTTGTGATCTTGGCGGTGATCAACCAACAGGATACGCCACCCCTTCAGCCTGCTTCCATACACCAGAAATCACCATAACTCAGAACGGGCAAACACATGATTATCGCGGCGGGTCCCACCGGTGTTGGAAAGACAACGCTCGCAAAGCGCTTGACTGACTATGTATACCGCGAGCTGGTACCGCAGTGGCACGAAGATCCCGGATGCATTCCCTGCGTTTGTGTTGAACTTCGGATGGAATCGCAGGCCGCTTTCGATTGGAAAGAATTGTACCGGCAAGTTCTGGTTGCTCTGAGAGAACCCTTGGTCGATCATAAATCGAAAATTAAAACGTCGACAGACCACCAACTAGGTCATGTCATGACCGGTGGGCACATGTCGGTGGCTCGGCTACGAACCGAAATGGAACAGGCCATCAAGGACCGAAAGACTCAAGTACTGATCCTGGATGAATTGCAGCATCTCTTTAAACACGGCACTGGGAAGGTCGAGCAGTACTATGACGTTTTAAAATCCATTTCTTCGCGCACCGGCTGCACGCTGGTCGGCATTGGGACCTATGAGCTCTGCTTCATGATGGATTGGAGCGCCCAGATGAATCGGGTCACCAGTTACATACAGTTCCCCAGATATGATTTCAGCTCTGAGCTCGATCAGCAGTCTTTTTTCAACGCCTACAGCGGCCTTTTGGCCCATGTGCCGATGAATCTTGATGAGAGGTTGCTGAGGCCCGATCTCGAGTATTTTTATATCGGCTGCTGTGGCTGCGTGGGTATTTTGAAAGATTGGGTCTACCGAGCAATGAAGCGAGCGCTTGCCTTCGATGCTAACAGCCTCAGTCAGGCTCATTTTGAGGCCACAATGCATCCGCTTAAAGCGATAAAGAGGATGGTTGAGGAAATCAGGGAGGGTGAAGACTGTTTCTGTCAACCTGACCTAGAGGAGGTTCGGCGCGAATTGCTCGGTGCTTCTCAGATGTCTGGCGTAGCGGAACAGAAATCGAAACGTGGTCGTCCGAAGCGGCAGCTGCCAGGTGTTCGGAAGCCAGGGAGGGATCCAGTCCATGTATCATGAAGAGTACCTATGCGCTCATCCAAGGAGTACCTTCCGCGCCATAGCGCCCAGAGGCGAGGGCGAAATGACAGAATCCCTGACTTCTTACGTGGGACGCGTCGCCTGGCACCACTCGTTGAAACCGGCGTTGCTAATCAGTTCAACGATTGATGTTGGCAAGTCTTCAGGGTTTCTCAAATCTGAGGTTGCGACCTGTTTCAATTCGTTGACGAGCAAGTCTGGGGCCATTGTGCAGAAGGTCTCCGAACTGGTTGGCCTACCTGTTGAGACTGTTGCTGCGATGACACTGATGCATCTTCATGATTATGTCGATCACAGTGCTCGAGGTTTGATCAGAAAGAAAAAGCAATGGTGTCCGAAGTGTTATCACGAAGACGATTCATCGGGAGAGAGGTTCGATCGACTGGCGTGGAGCCTGGAGCGGGTGTCGCATTGCTCAGAGCATAAATGCAAGTTGAGGGATTTCTGCCATCACTGCCTTGAGTCTCAGCCTTATCTGTCGACGAAGGTGCCCGTTGGATACTGCCACTACTGTCAAAAATCCTTATCGGAAAGTTTTTATGTAGTTTGTGGAGAGGAGGAATACGAGGAGAGCCTGGTTTTTTGCTCTCTGGTGTCCGGGCTCAACCAGCCGCCGCCTGAAGTGTCAGAAGAACACCTAATGTCAGAGCTAAGTCGACTGGTTTTGCTGTTTTCCGATGAGGGCGTACCACGTTTAGCTCGTTACCTGAAAATTGATCGACATTGCATGGAGCGCTGGTTAAGCGGAGAGACCAAGCCGGCTATATCCAGCGTGGAGAAAGTCTTTGGGCATTTTGGACTGCCATGGACTGATATTCTTGTAGGTAGAATCGGAGTAATCGAGGCACAAAAACGAAGTAAGCATCGGCGACTCCGTCCCAACCGAAAGAACATTAAGACCTGCCCGCGAGGCGAGCTTCGAGTCGTTGACGGGGAGGTTCTCGGTAAAGAAGAGCCGTCGCTTAAACAGCTCAGGCGAGCGCATTCGATTGAACAAATCAATCGTTATCTGGATGCCATTCTGAACGGAGAAATGATCCCACATTCAAGATCGAAGATAGCGTCCTCTCTCGGCGTCTCCGTCGGTTACCTTGAGTCCCTATTCGGCATGAAGGTTCGGCGTGTCTCAGATCTCTACAAAGATTATCGGGACGGGCTCAGCCTGACGCGCTCCGAGCAGTTGAGAGAGGCAATTCAAGCGGCTGTTCTTGCAACCATTGAAGAAGGGGAAGCGCCATCTTGGAAAAATGTCACTAGCCATCTTCCGGAAGATCTACAGAAACGTCATTCAATGGCAGAAATGTCGAGGATTCGCGTAGAGGTTCTTGCATCGTTGTGGGGTGAGGCGAATGACGCGATGGCGTCCTGAAGCAATTTACTTCCTCAATTTGCGCGAATTGAGTGGGAAATCTGGAAGCATAACGTTTCCATGACTGGGCGCTTTCCCGTAAAGCGCTGACTAATAATTGGTTTCAGTTTCAGGCCAAGGACGCTTAGGCTTTGGCAGGAGCAACCAGATAGGCCGACAGAAGGATATAGTTTCCGGATCGGAATGCTTATGAGTAAAACGACAAATCTTGCCATTTCCTGGGGGAGGAAATGGTGCCGAGGAGAGGACTTGAACCTCCACGGGGTTGCCCCCACTAGCACCTGAAGCTAGCGTGTCTACCAATTTCACCACCTCGGCAGGTGATTTGCAGATTCGCTGTTAGTTTGTTGAAAACTTAGCGTTTCTGCCAGCCCGGTGAGGTGTTCCCCTCAACCGATGGCGCGTACTTTAATGATTCCGTTCGGGGCTGTCAAACATTTTTTCAAAAAAAGTTTTCGCCGTATTTGTGCCTATTAATTGTCCCCTGGTTAGGCAGGTTCGACATACCAACGTTATACTGCAGGGATAATGAATTCCGCCGTAGTATCGCGGCCAGATAGCAAGGATCCGAATGGTTTCCAGGAAGAAAGAACACAAAGACCCTCACGCCAGTCGCGAGGCTCAGAAATACGAAAACCCCATCCAGAGCCGGGAGTTTATTCTCCAGCACCTGAAAGAGCGGGGGGCACCGGCCACCCATGAGACTCTGTGCCAGGAGCTTGGGCAAACTTCCGAGGAAGGTATAGAAGCCCTTCGCCGCCGGCTGATTGCCATGTGCCGCGACGGGCAGCTGATTTGTAACCGCCGGGATGCGTTCCTGCCTATAGAAGAAGCAGACCTGGTAACCGGCCGGGTGGTCGGGCATCGGGACGGCTTCGGTTTCCTGATTCCTGATGATGGCGGTTCCGACCTGTTTCTCACCGCGCGCCAGATGCGCCAGGTGTTTCACGGTGACCGTGTAGCTGCGCGGGTTGACCAGGTGGATGACCGTGGTCGCCGGGAAGGCAAGATTGTTGAAGTGCTCGAGCACCGTACCGAACAGATCGTTGGCCGCTTCTTCAAGGAAAGCGGTATTACCTTCGTGGTGCCCGAGAATGCCCGTATCAACCAGGAAATCCTGGTTCCGGACGAGCACGTAGGCAAGGCGGTGCATGGTCAGTATGTAGTCGTACAGATTCTGCGTCAGCCGACAATCCGTACCCAGCCGACAGGGCAGGTTGTCGAAATCCTGGGTGAGCACATGGCGCCCGGGATGGAAATTGATGTGGCCATCCGTTCCTACGAGATTCCCCACAGCTGGCCGTCCGCCGTGGGTGAGCAGGCAGCAGCGATTCCTGCCGAAGTGGCAGAGAAGGACAAAGCCAACCGGGTGGATATCCGCAATATGCGGCTGGTGACCATCGACGACGAAAGCGCCCGGGATTTCGATGACGCCATCTATTGCGAGCCGCGCCCCCGTGGTGGCTACCGGCTAGTGGTGGCGATTGCTGACGTATCTCACTATGTGCGTCCGGGTTCCCCGCTCGACGAAGAAGCCATTCAGCGTGGCAACTCGGTGTATTTCCCGGATCATGTCGTGCCCATGCTGCCGGAGAAGCTCTCCAATGGCCTGTGCTCCCTGAATCCGGGCGTGGATCGCCTGTGTATGGTGGCGGATATGACCATCAGTGCCGCTGGTAATATCAGTGGTTACACCTTCTACCAGGCGGTGATGCGCAGCCATGCCCGGCTGACCTACAACAAGGTCAGTGCCATGCTGGAGCATCCGGATACCGAGCAGGGCTACAAGCTCAGCAGCCATTACGCTGATTTGTTGCCGCACCTGCATAACCTGTATGAACTGTACAAGCTGCTGCGCCGTGCCCGCACCGAGCGGGGCGCCATCGATTTCGAAACCACCGAAACCAAGATTGTGTTCGATCCCGAGCGCAAGATTGAGGAAATCGTTCCGGTGCACAGGAACGATGCCCACAAGATTGTGGAAGAGTGCATGCTGTGCGCCAACGTGGCGACGGCGCGGTTCCTGAAAAAACACAAGATGCCGGCGCTTTACCGGGTACACGATGGCCCGTCGGAAGAGCGTCTGGGTAACCTGCGCCTGTTCCTGGGCGAGCTGGGTTTGCAGCTGGGTGGTGGTGACAAGCCCACCTCCGGTGATTACCAGCAGTTGCTGGAGCAGGTGGCGGATCGCCCGGATGCCAACGTCATCCAGATGGTGATGCTGCGTTCCCTGAGCCAGGCGGTCTACAGCCCGGAAGAAGCGGGCCACTTCGGCCTGGGCTTCCCCAGCTATACCCACTTTACGTCGCCGATTCGCCGCTACCCGGATTTGATTGTGCATCGGGCCATCAAGTCCCGCATCCATAATCCGGAAGTGACCAAGGATGTGGTCTCACCCAAGGTGGCGGATCCGCAGCTGGCAGAGTACCCCTACGACCTCGCCAAAATGGAACAGCTCGGTGAGCATTGTTCCATGACCGAGCGCCGGGCTGATGATGCCACCCGGGATGTGATGGCGTGGCTGAAGTGCGAATTCCTGCGTGACCACGTGGGCGAGGAGTACAACGGTGTGATTGCTGCCGTGGTGCCTTTCGGTTTCTTTGTGGAACTGTCTGATATCTACATTGAAGGCCTGGTGCACGTTTCCACCCTCAGTGGTGATTACTTCCACCACGATGCCGCCAAGCATCGCCTGATCGGCGAGCGCACGGCAGTCAGCTTCCGCCTGGGTGATGAGGTGCGTGTGAAGGTGGTGCGGGTCGACCTGGAAGATCGCAAGATTGACCTGGAGCTGGTCAGCACCCCGAAGAAGCGCACGGCAGACCGCGATGCCCTGGATATGTCCAAGCGTGAGTCCCGTGGTCGGGGCGATCGTGCAGGCAAGGGTGGTAAAGGCGGTAAGCGTACCGGCAAGCCGGCCAGTGCCAAGGAAAAGCTGGCGGCTGAAGCGGCCAGGGGCGCAGCGCGCAAAGGTGGCAAGGGCAAGTCTCCGGCGGCAGGCAAGAAGCGCAAGCCCCGCAAGTAACCAGTTACACAGGAATTGATCGTTAGTGTCTCAGGAATATGTATTTGGCTGGCACGCCGTGGATGCGGTGCTGAAGCGGGAGCCGGAACGGCTTCAGCAGGTATGGATCCAGACCGGACGGCAGGACAAGCGCGTAAAATCGGTGACCGATGCCCTGGATGGCCTGGGTGTGCGCTGGAAAGTAGTGCACCGCCGGGAGCTGGATGAACGCGTGTCCGGCGTCCACCAGGGTGTTGTGGCGGCCGTGGCGGAAAGCCGTGAATGGACGGAAGACGACCTGCTGGCCCAGCTGTCCAATAGCGACAAGCCGCCGTTTTTGCTGGTCCTTGATGGCGTAACCGATCCGCACAATCTCGGTGCCTGCATGCGCACCGCAGATGCGGTCGGTGTCCAGGCCGTTATTGTGCCCAAGGACAAGTCCGCGTCGCTCACACCGGTGGCCCGTAAAGTGGCCTGCGGTGCGGCAGAAACCGTGCCCTTTGTGCGGGTAACCAACCTGGCCCGCTTTCTGCGGGAGCTGAAAGACCTGGGGGTGTGGCTGATCGGCACCGCCGGCGAGGCCGATGCCGGCCTGTTCCAGGCTGATTTCAAGGGGCCGGTAGCGCTGGTTATGGGGGCCGAAGGCAAGGGTATGCGCCGGCTGACCCGGGAACACTGCGACCAGCTCATCAACATCCCCATGCAGGGCCATGTCGACAGCCTGAACGTATCGGTGGCGACCGGCGTTTGCCTGTACGAAGCCCTGCGCCAGCGACTCGGTTAATCCTTGCACTGCAGGCCCCTTGGGCCTAGAATACGTGACCCCTTTTTTAAGGGGCGGTTTTGTATTGCCTGCATTCCGGGCTGCAAAACGTCGCTTTTGATCTGGCCTTACCCGTAAGTGCCTTGTTGATAAAGCAAAAAAGAAGCCGGCAGCTTTGCTGTCACCTCCTTGCTTTCACGCTGGGTCGCGGTCCGGAAGGATCGCCGAAAGAAGAAAGCTGTTTAACCCGTAGGGAGAACTCATGCGTCACTACGAAATCGTTTTCATGGTACATCCGGATCAGAGCGAGCAGGTGCCCGCGATGATCGAGCGTTATACCAGCGTCATCACTGAAGATGGCGGTAAGGTACATCGCCTGGAAGATTGGGGCCGTCGTCACCTGGCATACCCGATCAACAAGATTCACAAGGCTCACTACGTACTGATGAACGCCGAATGTTCACAGGCCGCTATGGACGAGCTGACTCATAACTTCCGGTTCAACGATGCCATCATCCGTGACCTGATTCTGCGTCGCGACGAGGCTGTTACCGACATGTCTCCGATGAAAGCCGCTGAGTCCCGCGAGGACCGTCGTTCCGGCGGAGACGATCGTCCGCGTCGTTCAGCTGATTCTGACGACCGTCAGAGCAGCGCATCCCAGGACGAAGAAGAGTAATTAACCGGAGTTAGGAGTTACGTTATGGCTCGTTTTTTCAGACGTCGTAAGTTCTGTCGTTTCACGGCAGAAGGTGTTAAAGAGATCGATTACAAAGATCTGGACACCCTGAAAGGCTACATCACTGAAACCGGCAAAATCGTGCCCAGCCGCATCACCGGCACCAAAGCACGTTATCAGCGTCAGCTGGCTACCGCTATCAAGCGTGCCCGCTACCTGGCACTGCTGCCGTATACGGACAGCCACGATCACTAAGCACAGATAGACAGGACCCGGGACCATGCGTGCACTGGCACAGTATGTAATGCGCGGTCCCATGCAGGCCGGCGGGGTTGCGGCAGTTGCGACTGCATTACCCTTGCTGTTCTGGATTGGCGCAGCAGTTATCGGCCTGGTTATTTTGCGACTGGGCATCCGGCAGGGGCTGAACATCGGTCTCTGGGCAGTACTACCCGCACTGGGTTGGGCCACCTTCGGGCAGGATCCGACCGCGCTGGTGGTGCTGTTGCAGGTGATGCTGATGGCGTCGATTCTCAGAACATCGCTGTCCTGGGAGAGAGCGCTGCTGTCGGGCGCCTTTCTGATGATACTGACAGGGCTGATGATGCCCTTGATGTATCCGGCACTGCTGGACGAACTGGTC
Organism: Marinobacter sp. L-46; assembly: GCF_056859535.1. NCBI lineage: Bacteria > Pseudomonadati > Pseudomonadota > Gammaproteobacteria > Pseudomonadales > Marinobacteraceae > Marinobacter > Marinobacter sp. L-46. The sequence continues at coordinate 9,943 of NZ_JBSXOP010000010.1, read as the reverse complement.
CAGGCCGGTGTCGGGTTTTACGAGCAATACAACGCCGAGGTGGCGCGGTCACTGGGCAGCGAACTTGAGCTGATCATCCGCAACACCATGAACGCCAGTATGGCGGGCACCTATTTCGCCACGGCCATTGGTATGACAATGCTGGCGAGGGCATGGCAGGCGGGGCTGTATAACCCCGGAGGTTTCCGCAAGGAATTCCATGCCCTGAGGTTGTCGCCGGCCATTGCGGTTGTGTGCGCTGTCACCATGGTGATAGGCCCGCTACTGGGGCTCAATTCCATGCTGCTGGCATGGGCTGCGGGAACACCGCTGTTCATCGCTTCGCTGGCACTGGTGCACGGGTTTGTTGGTCGTAAACAGTGGGGCGGGCAGGCATTGGTAGCATTCTACGTGCTACTGGTTCTGCTGGGTCCGAGTCTGATGATGCTTTTGTTGGTTCTGGCTTTTGTGGATAGCTGGCTGGATATCCGGGGGCGAATAAAACCCGCCGGGCCGGCTGAATAAAGCACGAAGAGGTTAACGAGATGGAAGTTATTCTGCTCGAGAAAGTAGCAAACCTTGGCTCCCTGGGTGACAAGGTAAAGGTTAAGGCCGGTTACGGTCGTAATTTCCTGCTGCCGTATGGCAAGGCTGTTCCTGCCACGGCTGCAAACGTACAGGCGTTCGAAGAGCGTCGTGCCGAGCTGGAAAAAGCTGCCGCTGAGAAGCTGGCCGCTGCCCAGGCCCGTGCCGAGGCTCTGGAAGGTGCGTCCTTCACCATCAGCTCCAAGGCTGGTGAAGAAGGCAAGCTGTTCGGTTCTATCGGTGTTCGTGACATCGCAGAAGCTGTTTCTGCCGGTGGCACTGAAGTCGAGAAGAGCGAAGTTCGTCTGCCGGAAGGTCCGCTCCGGACTGTCGGCGAGTTCGACATCGAACTGCAGCTGCACACTGATGTTGAAGTTACTATCAAGCTGGCGGTTGTTGCCGAGTAATCGGTAGCCGCTACAGGTAGCTTCAAAGGAGCTGAAACCCCGGGTTTCAGTTTCCCCAGACGGGCCCGAACCGGAGACGGTTTCGGGCCCGTTGCTTTCTGGTATTCTTGTACTCCCGTATTCCCATTTCAATGTTGTCGGTATTTATGGCCAATCCCACTCTGAAACCTGCGTCGATGGATCCCGAAACCAGCCGGATCAAGGTTCCCCCACATTCGGTAGAGGCAGAACAGGCTGTTCTCGGTGGTTTGATGCTGGATAACCGCCGTTTTGACGAAATCTCCGAAGTTATTTCTGCCTCCGACTTTTACCGGCAGGATCATCGGCTGATCTTCGGTGCGGTGGAACGGCTGGCCAGCGAAAGCGAGCCGCTGGATGTGGTTACCCTGGCCGAGTTCCTGGAGCGGGCCGGCGACATTGAAGATGCCGGCGGCTTGTCGTACCTGGCCGAGCTGGCCGAGAAAACCCCGGGCGCGGCGAATATTCGCGCCTACGCTGACATTGTCCGCGAGCGTTCGATCCTGCGAAAGCTGGTGGAAGTTTCCGGCCAGATTTCCGACTCGGCCTTTAACCCGCAGGGTCGTAAAAGCAGCGAGATTCTGGACGAAGCCGAGCGCAGCGTGTTCCAGATTGCAGAATCCCGCAGCAAGGAGGGCTCTGGTCCCAAGGCCATCAACCCGATCCTGGCCACCACCCTGAGCCGTATTGAAGAGTTGTTCGAATCCGGCGAGCAGACCACCGGCCTGACCACCGGTTTCCGGGACCTGGACGACCAGACCTCCGGTATGCAGCCGGCAGACCTGATTATCGTGGCGGGGCGGCCCTCGATGGGTAAGACCACCTTCGCCATGAACATTGTTGAAAACGCACTGATCAGCACCGGTACTCCCATCCTGGTGTTCAGTATGGAAATGCCCGCCGATGCACTGGCCATGCGTATGCTGTCGTCGCTGGGCCGGATCGACCAGACCAAGGTACGAAGCGGCAAGCTGGAAGAAGACGACTGGCCGCGGTTGACCTCGGCGGTCAGCCTGCTGAAAGACAAGCCCCTGTACATAGACGACACCCCGGGCCTGAGCCCCACGGAAATGCGTTCCCGTGCGCGCCGTATTGCCCGGGAAAACGGCGGCAAGATCGGCCTGATCATGGTCGACTACCTGCAGTTGATGCGGGTGCCCGGTAACACCGAGGGCCGTACCGCCGAGATCTCGGAAATTTCCCGTTCCCTGAAAGGCATTGCCAAGGAACTGAGCTGCCCGGTGGTTGCCCTGTCGCAGCTGAACCGGAGCCTGGAACAGCGGCCCAACAAGCGCCCGGTGAACTCGGACTTGCGGGAATCCGGTGCGATCGAGCAAGACGCCGACGTCATCATGTTTGTATACCGGGACGAGGTGTACAACGAAGACACCCAGGATAAAGGCATTGCCGAGATCATCATCGGTAAGCAGCGGAACGGCCCCATCGGCACCATTCGCCTGGCGTTTATCGGGAAGTACACCAAGTTTGAGGACCTCGCCCACGGGGATTACAGTGACTACGGTGGTGATTACTGATGCCACGCCCCACCGTTGCCCGTATCGACCTTGAGGCGATCAGGTTCAATTATCAACTGGCCCGGCAGAAGGCCGGCAACGCACGGGCCATGGCTGTGGTCAAGGCCGACGGCTATGGCCATGGCATCCAGGCGGTGGCCGGTGCCCTGGACGGGCTGGCCGGGAAATACGCCGTAGCTTGCCTTGAAGAAGCGGAAGCCATCCGTGAGGCGGGCTTGCAGCAACCTGTGGTGTTGTTGCAGGGCGTGCATGAAGCAAGAGACCTGGCCCGTTGTGCAGCCATGGACTTCGAGCCGGTGTTGCACTGCCGGCAGCAGCTGGGCTGGCTGTCTGAAGCCTCGGTACCGAGCTTCTGGCTGAAGGTAAATACCGGTATGAACCGGCTGGGTTTCCGGCCCCGGGAGTTACCGGAGGTAGTGGCCGGCCTGGAGTCCATGGGCGCCCGAACCCGGTTACAGGGCTTTGTCACCCACTTTGCCTGTGCGGATGACCTGGCCAGTGATTTCACCGGCCAGCAAACCCGCAGCTTTGAAGCGGCGGTCGCGCCCTGGCCGGATCTGATGCGCAGTGTCGGTAACTCGGCGGCCCATTTCCGGCCCAACCAACCCCTCTACGAATGGAGCCGGCCTGGCATCATGCTGTACGGCGCCTCGCCAATGATTGGTAAAACCGGACCGGATCTGGGGCTGAAACCGGCCATGACCCTGGAGGCACCGCTGATCACCACCCGCACCGTGCGTGCCGGTGAAGCCATTGGCTATGGGTGCACCTTTACCGCAGACCGGGACACCCGCATGGGCATGGTGGCGATCGGTTACGGCGACGGCTACCCGCGCCATGCGGGCACGGGAACGCCGGCGGCCATCAATGGCCAGCGCATACGGCTGCTGGGCCGCGTATCCATGGATATGCTGGCGGTGGACCTGGGCAATGCGCCTCAGGCCCGTGAAGGGGACAGGGTGGAGCTTTGGGGCCCGACCGTCAGCGTGGATGAGGTGGCGGAATGTGCCGGCACCATCGGCTATGAGTTACTGACCGGGGTTTCTGCTAGGGTGCCTCGGGTTCATGAATGATCTCCTCGATGAAATCGAGAATCGCCGCCAGGCTACGGTCATCCAGTTTTTTCAGAACCTTGTGAATCACCATCTTGCTGCCTTTGAGCATGCTGCTGATGCCCATCCTGGCCATGCCCATCATCATGCTGCCGGCTTTCAGGCGGCGCAGCGGTTCGATGAAGAAGAAATCCAGCCCGGCTTCGGTCAGCTCGTTGATCAGGTCGTACAGCTGTTCAATAGCCTGCTTGTCGGCCTTGCCGCGGCTTTTCAGCTCGCTTACTGTGTACAGCGCGCGGGTACGGAGTTCATCGGGAATCGGGGCAACAATATGGCTCTGTTGTTTCAGCATAGGGCTTCCTGTTGTTGTATGCTCGCAAGTGAGACTTCAATTAACACCGGCGTTTCAGGTTGCAGGCATAGTGCAGCAACCCTCCGCTCCGGCCATTGGCCTGAGTGGTTCCCGACAGGCGTCATATCAGTGATATTCCGGAGGCGTTGATTCCGCGTGCATGTACTTGTTGTTCACGACTACGGCCCACTGGGGAAAGTGCTCCTGGAGCGCTTGCGCAAAACCCATCTGCGGGTGAGCCCTTTGCTGGTCAGCGACCCGGCCAATGCCGACCTGAAAGCCCTGGAAAGCTGGATTCCGGAAGATGCAGACCTGATTGTGAATGCGCTCTGGCTGGCTGACCCGGAGAAAGCCGAAGCCAACCGGGAAGCTGCCCATGAGGTGGCCTTTTCGCTGCCCCTGTGCCTGGCCGAGCACGCCCGGGACCGAGGCATGGCGCTGCTGCAGTTGTCTTCCTGCTACGTGTTTGACGGTCGCAAACAGGGTGCTTACATAGCGTCTAACCCGGGCCAGCCAATCAACGAGCTGGGCCGCTGGCAGTGGGAGTGTGAACAGGCGCTGCGTACACTGCTGCCCCGGCACATCCTGCTGCGTACCGGTTGGAGCCTGGGCCGCTTTATCCGCAAGCTGTACGAAAGCACGGGGCGCGCAGACACCTTGTCGCTGCCCGGCCGCTGCCAGGGCCAGCCGGTGGCAGTCCAGGACCTTGCCCGGGTGATAAGTGCGATTGTGCTGCAACTGGATTGCGGTGCCGAAGTCTGGGGCACCTATCAGTATGCCGGTTCCGAAGAGATCAACCTGTATGAGCTGGGGCTGGCGATCGCCGGTATGCCCGGTATTCCGGAAGACATTCGCGTGGTGGACGAACTGCCAGAGTGGGGACACCTGGAGCCGGTAAACACCACCATGGTGTGCAGCAAGATCAAGAACACGTTCGGTATCAAGCAGCTGCCCTGGCGCACATGGCTAAATGAAGAGGTTGCCATGATCAAGGGTACGGGTAGTATCGACGAAAAAGCTGAAGAGAAGACCGAGCCGACGGACCTGTAATCCGCCGGCCAGTGATATTCAGAAAGGAGTCAGGGTGGTTACTGACAGCCCTGGCGGGCGAAGTCACGGGTAACCAGCTGCAGGGCTTCTACATCCAGCAGTTCTACTTCACGGCCACGGGCACGGATAATGCCCTGGTTCTGGAAGCGGGTGAACACCCGGCTAACGGTTTCTACTGCCAGGCCCAGGAAGTTGGCAATGTCGTTCCGTGCCATGGGCAGGCTGAAGTTGGTCGGCGACATGCGACGGCGACGGAAGCGGCTGGACAGTGACAGCAGCAGGGCGGCAATGCGCTCTTCTGCGGTGTTCTTGCTCAGCAACATGGCCAACTGGTGGCTGTTCTGGATTTCCTGGCTCAGCAAGTGGTACATATGATGCTGAAGCTCGGGCAGTTTGCCGGTGAGCTCTTCCAGCTTTTCGATCGGGAACTCGCACACACTGGTGCGTTCCAGGGCCTTGGCCGTGCAGGCGTAGGTGTCGCTGCTCATGCTGTCGAGCCCGACCAGCTCGCCAGGCATAAAGAAGCCGGTCACCTGCTCGTCACCGCCTTCGGTAATGATAGAGGTCTTCACCGACCCGCTCTTCACCGCAAAGCAGGACCGCATCGGGGTGCTCTGGTCAAAGATGTGCTCGCCCCGGTTGTAGATTTTGCCCTGCTGGACAATATCTTCGAGCCGCTCGAGATCGTTCTCTTCAACGGCAAGGGGAAGGCAGAGGTTGCTCAGGCTACACTGCTGGCATGAGGCTTTGAGCGGAGACACTTGGTGGAGATGAATTGCCTGGGCCATAGTTGATAAACCATCCGGGTTGATCCAAATCAAGCATAGCAGAATGGTAGCCTGATATGTAAGTGTTGAACAGCGAACGATCGATTCAGCGTTTCTTTCGTTTCCGCTGTTCGGCTTTGAGGGCTTTTTCCTTCGCTTCCTGCTCTTCCTTGATACGCGCTGCTGCCAGTTCCTGTTCAACCATGTCAGGTGTTTCCAGGGAAATCTGCCCCAGTGTGCCGGCCCGGAATTCGTTCAGCAACACCTCGGAAACCTTGTGCAGGTCCGGTACGCCGCCGCGGCCCAGAAAGCGCCGCTTTTCCGCAATGGCGTCCATCAACGCCAGCCCGTCCTGTGGCTTCTGGTCGAGGCCGTAGCGGGCCATGACCAGCTCCGGGTAGGCCTGCACCAGGTAGTCGGCTTCAAACATTGCAACATCTTCAAAATCCAGTACCGCGCTGCGGATGGCGCCGGTGACGGCCAGCCGGTAGCCGCACTGCTCCGGTGACAGCTTGGGCCAGAGAAAGCCCGGGGTGTCGTACAGCAGCACGTTATCCGGCAGCTTGATGGCTTGCTGGGCCCGGGTAACCGCCGGCTCGTTGCCGGTCTTGGCGGCGGGGCGACCGGCCAGGGTGTTGATCAGCGTGGACTTGCCCACGTTGGGGATGCCCAGAATCATCACCCGCAGGGCGCTTTTCTCCCGGTTGTGGGTCGGGGTCATTTCCTCGGCCAGCTTGAGGATGCCCAGGGCTTCCTGGCGCTGGTTGTGGGTGAGGGTGATGGCCCGCACTCCGCGTTCCTTTTCAATCCAGGCCAGCCATTGTTCGGTGATCGCCGGGTCTGCCAGGTCTCGCTTGTTCAAAACCTTGATCAGCGGCGTGTCGCCACGCAGCGACGGCACCAGCGGGTTCTCGCTGCTGAACGGGATTCTGGCGTCTACCACCTCGATGATCAGGTCCATCTGGGGCATGACCTGTTTGATCTCCTTGCGAGCCTTATGCATATGCCCGGGAAACCAGTTAATCGCCATCGGTGTTGCTCCGCCTGTTGCTGAAAGGCGCCATTATGCAGGGGAATGACTAAACTTTCACATTTATCGGAAGCCCCGTGATGTCTGGGCTGGCAACGGTTTTTCTGTGTGCTGTGTACAGAATGACGGGATATCGGGATGAAATCCGGTGTGTGATTGTTTTAGGGTGTGGGGTCTCAAACGTTAAGCCAATAAACGGCGGCTTTGACAGTGGCCGTCTGCGATGGAGAAAATTATGCAGCAAGTTGTGAAATTTATCGGTTCCGCACTGATTGCTCTAAGCCTGTCGGCCACCGCATTCGCCCAGCAGCCCGGTCAGCCGGACCAGGTTGCCCAGCTTGCAGAAATGGTGGGGCTGTCTGACGACCAGCAGAGCGAAATCCGCGACATTATTGATGACATGCAGGGCGAGATCGGCGAGCTGCGCCAGAGTGCCCAGAACCTGCAACAGAAGCTGCAGGGTGAAATCAAGCCGGACTACAACGAATCCGCCATCCGCGACAACGCTGAAGAGCTGGGTGATGTAACCGGTGAAATTGCAGCGCTTTCCGCACTGATGCAAGCGAAAGTGGATGCCGTTTTCACTGAGGAGCAGCGCGCAGAGCTGGACCGCCAGATGCAGGAAATGCAGCGTCAGATGCAGCAACAGCGCCAGATGATGCAGCCGGGCCAGTAAGTTCGCCCGTTGTTACACTGCCCGCGCCTGCCGATGCTGCAGGTGCGGGTTGTTTTCTCTTCGGTTACCCCCTTTGCCACTCCGCCTTTTCCCCGCAATTCTTTCGGTACAAAAGCCTTGACCGGTCTATAAGTTTATTTCACGGTTAGAAGTATTCTGTGTAATCCAAATAATGCATTTGATCCTATACTTTTCGTAATGCTCGAAAGGGCTCGCAAGAAGCCCTGTAAAACTCACTCATAACATGGATGGACTCTATGGCTTCAGATACGAAAGCTATCCGTTCCACTATCCTCGTACCGGTCTTTATTCCGGCCGTTGTTGTTGCGCTGTTGCTGGTGATCGGAACCATCAGCAATCCCGAGCTGGCAGGGGAAGCGTTCAGCGCGACCCTGGCCTGGATTACCGATACCTTCGGCTGGTTCTACATGCTGTCGGTTGCCATCTTCCTGGTCTTTATTGTCTCTGTGGGGGCATCCAAGTGGGGCAATATCAAACTGGGGCCGGATCATGCGGAAGCCCAGTACTCCTTCCCGGAATGGTTTGCCATGCTGTTCTCGGCCGGCTACGGTATCGCGCTGCTGTTCTTTGGCGTGGCCGAGCCTGTGCTGCATTACGCCACGCCGCCTGCCGGCGCTGCTGAAACCGTCGATGCGGCCAAGCAGGCCATGCAGATTGCTTTCTTCCACTGGGGCTTTCATATCTGGGCTATCTACGGCCTGGTAGGCCTGGTGCTGGCGTACTTTGCCTTCCGCCATGGTCTGCCGCTGTCTATCCGCTCCGCGCTCTACCCGCTGATTGGCGAGAAGATCTACGGCCCCATCGGCCATGCAGTGGATATCTTCGCCATTCTGGGCACCATGTTTGGTATTGCCACTACGCTGGGGCTGTCGGTCACCCAGATCAACGCAGGTATCAATTATCTCTGGCCCTCGGTGCCCATCAGTACCACGGTGCAGATTATTGCCATTGCGGTGATTACCGCGGCGGCGACCGTGTCGGTGGTGGCAGGTATGGATAAGGGCGTAAAGCGTCTGTCCATTCTCAATATGGTGCTGGCGGTATCCCTGATGCTGTTTGTGTTTGTGGTCGGGCCCACCATCCACATCCTGGAAACCTTCCTGCAGAACACCGGCAGCTACCTGAGCGGTATTGTCGAGCGTACCTTCAACCTGCAGGCCTACACCCGCAGTGACTGGATCGGTAACTGGACGCTGTTCATCTTCGGCTGGACCATCGCCTGGGCGCCTTTCGTGGGCATGTTTATCGCCAAGATCAGCCGCGGCCGTACCATCCGCCAGTTTGTGTTCGGTGTGATGCTGGTGCCGTCGGTGTTCACCTTCCTGTGGTTCTCGGTATTCGGCGACACCGCCCTGAACCTGATCATGAACGAAGGCCTGGATACGCTGATTGCTGACGTACAGGCTGACCACGCGGTTGCCCTGTTCAAGCTGTTCGACGTGCTGCCCTGGTCGTTCTTTATTTCCCTGCTGACGGTGTTGCTGATCATCACCTTCTTTGTCACCTCGTCTGACTCAGGCTCGCTGGTGATTGACTCCCTGGCTTCCGGTGGCGTGATCAATACCCCGGCATGGCAGCGGGTGTTCTGGGCCGTGCTGGAAGGTGCGGTTGCAGCGGTGCTGCTGCTGGCAGGCGGGCTGAGTGCCTTGCAGACCATGACCATTGCCAGCGCCTTGCCATTTGCCATCATCATGCTGATTGCCGCCGTTGGTATGTGGCGGGCCCTTGTGATTGAAGGGCACCGTGAAACCAGCCTGCAGGCGCACATGATGAGCAGCCGGCACATGACCGGCTCCCAATGGAAGCATCGCCTGGCGGCGATTGTGGAATTCCCGGGCCAGCACGAAGTGGAAATGTTCATCAAGAACACTGCCATGAATGCCATGCGGGAAGTGGAGCAGGAATTGAAGGCCAAGGGCTGGGATGCAACCGCCGAGTTCGATGCCGAGAATCTGCGTTCGCACCTGCAGGTGCACCGTGAGCACCATGTCGACTTCATCTACGATGTGCGGCTGACCGAGCACCCGATGCCGGGCTTTGTCTACGGCGAGCTCAAGCGTGACCCGGACGAGCCTGAAGCCTATTTTCGGGCAGAAGTCTATCTGCGCCGGGGCGGTCGTTCCTACGACGTGTTCGGCTACGATGAGCATGACATCATCAAGGACATTCTCGACCAGTTCGAGAACTACCTGCACTTCCTCAATATCTCGCCGGGCAAGCTGCCATGGGATATGAATGAGCATGATGACATGATCAACACCGACGACCCGGAGCCAGGCAAGGCCTGATCCGGTAACTGCAAAAACCCCGCCCGAGCCATGCTCCGGCGGGGTTTTTTGTTTGCCCGGCGAAGCCGGCAAACCCGGCCATCTGAAAGAAGATGGCGTCACCCCGACTGAGGGGAAGACAATCCGACTGGCAAGGGCGTCACTGGCCAACGGTGGGGTCTGAAGGAAGCCATAGGAAGTTAA
>NZ_JBSXOP010000009.1:0-3005 GCF_056859535.1 Marinobacter sp. L-46 | reverse complement strand
AGCCGCCCAAGGAAATCGTGCTGGATTTTGACGGCACCGATATTCCGGTGCACGGCGACCAGCCGGGTAAGTTCTTTAACCGGTATTACGACCATCACTGCTACTTCCCGCTTTACGTCTTCTGCGGTAGGCACTTGCTGGTGAGCTATCTGCGCACCAGCAATCGAGGTGATGCCCGGCACAGCTGGGCCATTCTGGCGCTGCTGGTGCGATTTATTCGCGAGTATTGGCCACAGACCCGGATCGTGTTCCGGGGCGACTCCCACTTCAGCAAGCCCCGACTGCTGGCCTGGTGCGATCGCAACCAGGTGGATTACATCGTAGGCATGGCCCGCAACCAGCGGCTGGAGGCGCTTGCCGCCCCAGCCATGGACAAAGTCCGGACCTACTACGAGGCTCATGGCCATAAGCTCGCCAGCACCTTCCGCTTCCGCTACAAAGCCCGAAGCTGGCATAAGCCACGCTGGGTGGTTGCGCGCCTGGAATATGGCCCTCAAGGCCCGAACCCCCGGTTCGTTATCAGCTCCCGCTACGATGACGGATTCAAGCTCTACTACGAACAGTATTGCGCACGGGGTGATATGGAGAACCGGATCAAGGATCAACAACTGGATCTGTTTGCCGGTCGCACCTCCAGCACACACTGGTGGACCAACCAGTGGCGGCTGATCTTATCCGGCTTCGCCTACACCCTGTTCGAGCGTTTGCGGGTGCATCTGAAAAACACGCCCTTCGAACGTATGAGTGCCGGCACCTTGCGCTTGAAGCTGATCAAGGTTGGCGCAGTCATCATCCGCAACACCCGCCGAATACGGGTGTTGATGAGTGATAGCTATCCACACAAGAACGATCTCTCAGCACTGGTTCAGCGCTTGGTGCCCCAGTAGATAATCGGGCTCCCCCGGCCCGATACCAATGGGGGAAAGGGGGAGTTGTGCCTGAATGCCGGAAACTGGCTAAATAATCGCCAACTTCGACCATGACCACTCGGATCTGGCACTACCAGGCTTGGTCTGCGAAGGTTGTTGGAGCACTATGAGAAATCCGGGTGATGCGCCAGGTTAATCTGGCATGTTGGTGGCGCTGGAAATGCGCTACGAGGTAAGGCTGGCCAGCCGCCTTGGCCCCGAGTCATGGCCGCGACGGGTAACCGGAGTGGGCAAGCGTTGACAGGGGTTGTTGTGGGCCAGGTATTGAGCTCCGAAAATTCTCGCCCTTGGGGTGCCGACGGTATGCCCGTTCACGGAAGGCAACACTGGCCGAGGCGCAAATGGCAAGTCCCGGCCGGGCCCCACGGAGTCATAGACCCTGAGCACGCAGCTCTATACAGCATGCACGGAACCTGGGAGAGCCCAGCGCGTATCTGGTGGTGTGGGTAGTGCATCATCAGATCGGCAGGTGAAGGTGAAAGACCCGAACGACCTGCATGAACGCGGTTGGGCAGTCGGACGAGCCCATAGTAGTGGAGAAGCGGATGAACGAAGGCAATCAACGAGAGCAAGACCAAACTCGCCAAAAGCCGGAGGAATTCGTGGAGCGAAGGGGCTCGGCCAAGGGGAACACCGCTCAGGCGCCCACGACTGGGACACAGAGCCCAGGGGCCGTGTCGCGCGGTCTGATCGGTGTACGGGAAGCCGCAAGAAGGGACAAGGCGTTGCAGTTTACTGCCTTGCTGCACCACCTAACGCCGGAGTGCCTGAGAGGAAGCTTTGCGCGCCTCAAGCGCAATGCGAGTCCAGGCGTGGACGGGGTGCGGTGGGAAGATTACGCACCGATTGCAGAGAAGCGGGTCGTGGACCTGCACCGGAGTGTACAAGAGGGCAGTTATCGGGCTCAGCCGGTCAAACGAGCACGCATCCTCAAAGAGGACGGCAGTGAGAGACTGCTGGGCGTCTCTGCCCTGGAGGACAAGGTTGTCCAGGGCGCACTGGTGGAGGTGCTCAATGCCATTTACGAGGTCGACTTTAAAGGCTTCAGCTACGGCTTCCGGCCGGGGCGAAGCCAACACGATGCGCTGGACGCGCTCTGGGTCGGCCTGACCAGTCAACCGGTCAACTGGGTTCTGGATATGGACATCCAGGGGTTTTTCGACCACATCCAGCACGACTGGCTCATGCGCTTTCTTGGCCACCGGATTGGCGACAAGCGCATTCTGCGACTGATCAAGAAATGGTTGCGAGTAGGCGCCTTCGATGAGGGGCAATGGCTCGATCTCGCCGAGGGCTCACCTCAAGGCGCAGCCATCTCGCCGTTGCTGGCCAACATTTACCTTCACTACGCGTTTGACCTATGGGCCGATTGGTGGCGCAGACACCACGCACGTGGACGGGTGGTCATTGTACGTTATGCCGACGATACCGTTATGGGGTTCCAAGGCCGCGACGATGCGGAGGCTTTCCGCACCGCCGTGGCGCAACGCCTCAATCGGTTCGGTCTGACGCTGCACCCGAAGAAGACGCGGCTACTGGAGTTTGGCCGCTATGCCAACATCAACCGTAAGCAGCGCGGCGCAGGCAAGCCGGAGACCTTTGACTTCCTGGGTATGACACATATTTGCTCGTGCACACGCCGAGGCAAGTACACCATCCGGCGCCAGACTGCCGCGAAGCGCTTACGGGCTAAACTGCAACAAGTGAAAAGGCAATTGCGTCGGCGCCTGCATCGACCGGTTCCAGAGACCGCTCGTTGGCTGTGCGCCGTGCTCCAGGGGTACTACAATTATCACGCGGTGCCATACAATCTGGCCTCGCTTCGAGCTTTCTGGCACCATCTCAGCCGCGCCTGGTTCAAGGCGTTGAGGCGCAGAAGCCAGAAAGCACGGGGCTTGACGTGGGAACGCTTCAAACGCTTTCGCGATGCCTGGCTCCCGCTACCGCGTATCCTCCACCCCTGGCCCAGCGAGCGGTTTCGCCGTCGTCACCCGAGGCAGGAGCCGTATGCGGTAATACCGCACGTACGGATCTGTGCGGGGGGTGCCTCGTGAGAGGCATTCCTACCGCAACTAA
>NZ_JBSXOP010000008.1:0-12944 GCF_056859535.1 Marinobacter sp. L-46 | reverse complement strand
GCTTGACGACGGTGCGGGCGGTTTTGGTGAGCGATGTATGCCGGTTCAGGCAATGACCGACCAGGGCCAGCCCGCCATTGGGTGTATAGACTTCGGTTCGGGATTGCTGGAGAGTGAAGGTACGCATGAGCCGAAAGCACTGACTGGGTGAATGGATGTCAGGTGCTATTATATCGCCCAAGGCCTTGTTATTGCAGGCTTTGGATACAGTTTCAGCCGGTTGAACTCACGGATTCAGGTACTCGTGAAGGCGGTGCAGACGTATTCGTTCACTACAGCTCTATTCAGGGTGGCGGATTCAAGACTCTGGCCGAAGGCCAGGAAGTTGAATTCACAGTGACCGACGGCCAGAAAGGCCCGCAGGCAGAGAACGTTATTGGTCTGTAATTAACAGATAATATACGTAATGAAAAAAGGCAGCCTCGGCTGCCTTTTTTATTGATCCTACCCGGAAAACAGTAACATTACGGCTTGCTCAGGTTATTGCCGGATCATCAATTGCTCTTCAGGTTAATCTGCTTCGGGCCAGCAGTGGTCAGCTGCCCACTCTTACCTTTTCCCACATGTTCAACACGCCCACCAGACTTCAAAAAGGCCGCTGTCTGCGCCTCAATCTCGGCGGAAGTCAAAGTCGATTTTACGGCTTTCTTGCTCATTATATTATCCATGTTAAGTCTTGGCATATTCGCCGGGTTCACTAACGCAGTATAACTGAATCAGGAAATAATTGCTGAGAGAACAGATAATGCATGCTTCCTATTCTCTTTAGCAGGTATCTCCAGTTGCCGCTTTATCACTTGGCACGCACCACAATACGCGCCTAAACACATCAAACAGGCTTCGAGCCCACCTGTACTATAACCCTCAGCCGCACCCCCAAAGGCTCGGCGTAAGCGCAGAGATCTTTCATCAGCTGACCCCAAACTTCCAGGTCAGTCTCATCCACTTCGGATTTGTCATCAATCGAAAATAGCCAAAGCACAGGGCCTTCCAGTTGATCGACCTGATCAAGCAGCAGGTCATAGGCCGCATCCCAGTTATTGCCGAAATAGTCCGGAAAATTAAAGAACTCTCTGAGCCTGCTCAGCACTGTCTTCTTATTCAGCTTGCCGTCCTTATCCAGCGGAATAGCCCGTGGATCCAGTTGATCACTGTGCTGCCAGGTGATGACAGAGGACTTATCATCCTGCTTACTCATCTCTATGCCCCTGGATACGGGTGAACGTACTGTAGTGGTCTTCCGTGTAGTAGAACACTTCCGGTGGATTCCCACCCGTTACCACTCGGCGCGGCCCCCGATGCGATAGCCCCGGCGTATCCACCGTGTATTCCCGGTAGTACCCTTTAGGCTTGGACGGCAAGAGTCGTTCACGGTTTTCAAAGGTGATGCCATCACGCGTGTAAGGATAAGGCCCATTCTGCCGAATCCGCTCAAGCGTGTTATAAAGCTCCTGCTCCTGCGCGGAAAGACCGGATTCGCTGGATTGCTCCGGGGCTCCCGGAAAGAAATCAACGTTGCCGCCCTGCAGCTGGAACAGGCCGAAGACTACAAACGCCAGGGCAATCAGAATCTTTTTCATGGACTTGCTCTTTTTGTAAACGGATTCGGGCTTACATGCCGCGATTTATAACAATGTAGATAGTACCAATGAAAAATAGCAGATCGGCACCCGGAAAGGAGGCATAACTCGATGGCCACTAACCTGCCCTACTCCCAGGCTTGTGAGAACAACAAAGCCCCCATCCTCGAGAAACTCAGCGAGACCTTTAATGCGCCGGGGAAAGTACTGGAGGTGGGCACAGGCACCGGACAGCACGCGGTGCATTTCGCGACGGCGATGCCTCACCTGCAGTGGCAACCGACCGATCATCCGGACGCTGTGGACAGTTGTCGCGCCCGCCTTGAGCAAGCCGGGTTGCCCAACATCCTGCCGGTGATTGAACTGGACGTAGGTGCGGCTCCCTGGCCCGTCGCAACCTTCACCTGGGCGTTTTCCGCAAACACCGCCCACATCATGGCGTGGACTGAAGTCGGACAGATGTTTCGCGGTATTGGCGAGCGTCTGCCCGAGGGCGGCGCCTTTTGCCTGTATGGGCCTTTTAACAATCAGGGCCGGTATACCAGTGAAAGCAACCGACAGTTTGATCAATACCTGAAAGCCCGCGCGCCCCACATGGGCATCCGGGACCGGGAAGATCTGAGGGCCCTTGCGGAATCGGTGGGTCTCACTCTGGCGGAGAACCATGCCATGCCTGCAAACAACCAATTGCTGGTGTTCAGGCGACTATCTTGAGTGTCAGTTGCGTTCCTTCAAGACCCCGTAAATGCTGCGAACAGCGGGATCCTCTGGCGCGCCAGATTCAATTACATCTTCCAGAAGTTCCAGAACCCGCTTCTCATCATTACTTCGGAAACTCGGCCAGAACACATAGGGAACAACATCCGGATTCCGGATATAGAAAAGTGCGGCTTCTTCCGGCTTGGCGGTATCGCCCCGAAGGCCTACGGTAAACCGCTGCCCCTCGCTGTCCACAAGAATAACGACCAGCGACTTTTCCGACTCCACTTGCCGAACTTCACCAACGGTGACCGGAGCCTCAAGGCCAGGTACGGAAGTGATGTAATACTGAACACCGACAAACCCCAGAAGGACAACTAACAGCACCGACAGGGCGATTGATTTCATCATGGACACAGCCTGAAAAGGTCGACTTGGATCTCTGAGAGATTTAAACGCAGGCCAGTATAACCGTCTCACGCCTCATTCGCTTTCCGATACTGCCCCTGATAATCAAACACCCGCTCCTGTACCTGCCAGTAGTGCTTGTGCTTGCGGGCAATCACGAAATCCGGAGCCCGCAACAAGGCCTGCATTTCCAGCACCTCATCTGCCCGGCTGAACGTTTTCGGAGCCTGGCCATTGGCAACCCTTCTGCCAAAAAGTTTGTTGAACCCGGTGCGCTGGGCCGGCTTTGTGAAGTCGAACGACTCCTTCAACTCTTCCCCATCTTCGCCATGGTAAGTCAGCCGCAGCCTGGAACCTTCAGCACTTAATGAAATCCCGGCGCAACGAATCACCATGGCATCCTTGAGCCTCAGGGCATCCCGTAGCTGATCATCCGGGTCGATAATGGCCTGCTGGCAGTGCCCACAGTTACGGGCGGCAATATCATTCTCACCGCCGCAATGGGGGCACTCCTTGAAGCGGAAACGGTAGTCGCACTGCTGGGCGCGCGCTCCATCCCCCTCCGCAGGCTCCAGCAGCCCCTGACAACGGCGACCGTAATGCTCGATCACACTGCCCTCGCTGTCGGTTTTGCCCCAGAAGATGTTGGCAAAGCCACAGCCGGGGCAGAACACCTGCACTGGCTCACTGTCGGGATTGGGTTTTGGCTCCCCCACTTCCGGATGATGCAGGTTTACATGATTACCGGCGTAATCAATTACCAGGCAATCCTGCTTGCCTTCGTCCAGGCGAAGACCGCGACCCACCATCTGCTGGTACAGGCTGACCGACTGGGTTGGCCGAAGAATGGCGATCAAATCCACATGGGGCGCATCAAAGCCAGTGGTGAGCACAGACACGTTCACCAGGTACTTCAACTGCCGCTGCTTGAAGCGCTGGATCAGAAAATCACGATCTTTCAGGTCGGTCGCCCCGGTCACCAGGGCGGTTTCGTGCTCCGGCAGGTAGCCGGTGATCTCCCGCGCATGCTCCACCGTCGCCGCGAAGATCATCACGCCCTTGCGCTCAGCCGCCATTTCCACCACCTGCTCAATGATGGCGCGGGTCACCCGCTTGTGCTTGCTCAGCAGCTGGTTGACGTCCTTCTCGGCATACTCGCCAAAGCGGTCCTGCGTGAGGGCGGAGAAATCGTATTGCGCCACCGCCGCGTTCACCAGCTCGGGCTTTGTCAGATAGCCCCTATTAATCATGTAGCTTAACGGCAGCTCGTAAATGCAATGCTGGAAGGGCTTGGCCTGATCTTCACCAGAGCCACGAACAAAGCCCCGGTAGTGATAACGATAAATCCAGCCCATGGCCAGGCGATAGGGCGTGGCGGTAAGCCCCAGCACTTTCAGGGAGTCGTTCTGCTGCCGCAGCAGCTCGATGATGCGTTGATACTGGCTGGTTTCCTCACCGCTGACCCGATGGCACTCATCGATAATGACCAGCGAATATTCATCCCGGAACTGCTCCAGGTTCGCCGCGACCGACTGCACACTGGCGAAGGTCACCTGATGCCGGTTTTCCTTGCGCTTCAGCCCGGCCGAGAAAATGCCGCCCGTTAAGCCATAACTCTCATACTTGGCATGGTTCTGCTCCACCAGCTCCTTTACGTGGGTCAGCACCAGTATCTTTCGTCGGGCAAGGCGCGCCAGTTCGGCGATAACCAGGCTTTTACCGGCACCGGTGGGCAGCACGATGACGGCAGACTCATCCGATTTGCGGAAGTGGTCAAGCGTGGCATCGACGGCTTCCTGTTGGTAGGGGCGGAGTTTGAAAGGCAACGTCATGGTCGAGCATCAGATCGGTTGGAGATGGGCAAGGCGAACATAGTAACAAAAACGATGGCCGTCACCCGCGCACGGGCATCGCCGCCCAGAATACTGTATAAATATACAGAATTTATGTTAAGCTGCCCACTTATCAACGGTCTTACCAACCATCATTACCCCGGAGGCGATGGCATACCATGGGCGTAAAAGCACTTTATTATTCCGAGAGGGACGGACTGGACATGGCACTGAAAAACCCGGACAAAATGCTGTTTTCGTCCAAAGCTGAAGCCGATGCCCGGGACAAAATTCTCGAACTTTCCGAAGAGGTCGCCGCCTTCCTGCAACGCAGGGTCAGCGGGTTGTCAGAGGAACTGGCCGAACAATGCGCACTGGCCATTGCGGAAGAAAAAGAACTGTTCAGCCGGGCACTGAAAAAGCCGGAACTATTGAACGAAGCCGCCGCAGCCGAGTAAAACCCGACCCGGCGTTTCCATGGCCAACGGCCTTAGTTAATGATGATGACCGCCCGGGCCATGAACATGGCCGTGGGCGATTTCTTCGGCCTCGGCCGCTCGCACCTCGATAATCTCGATATCAAAGGTCAGCGTCTTACCAGCCATCGGATGATTGGTGTCGACATCGGCGAACTTGAGCCCGACCTTGGCAACCACCACATGGCGACGGCCATGCTCTGTTTGCACCTGGGCAACCATGCCCGGTTTCCAGCGCTTTGCACCTATCAGATGCTTGACCGGTACGCGCTGAATGGCGTCTGGCCTGCGAGCGCCATAGGCCTTGTCCGGTGACACCGTTACACTGAAGGTATCGCCTGCCTCGCGGCCTTCCAGAGCCTCTTCCAGCCCCCGGATAATACCGCCGTGGCCATGCAGGTAGGCGTTCGGCTCTCCGCCACGGGAATTTTCAACTTCATTGCCCTGCTCATCTCTCACGATGTAGTGAAACAGGACCACTTGATTCTTTTCGATTGGCATAGCGTTCTCTGCAATGATTAAAGGCACTCATTAAATGACCTGAACTCAGGCCCGGCTTTCAACACCCGGCTCGAATCGCTCCTGCAGCCAGGCCTTGATGTCATCGGATTCGTAAAGCCACTGCTCACTGCCATCCTCCTGACGAATCTTCAGGCAAGGCACTTTGACCTGACCACCGCCAGCCTCCAGCGCGGCACGATGCTGCGGGTCGTGCTGGGCATCGCGGGTTTCAATGTTCAACCCCAGCCGGGCGATTTCCTTACGCACCTTGATGCAGAATGGGCAAGCTTTGAACTGGTACAGGGCAAGGTTTTTGCTGGCCTCGTCAACGCTGGCTTGCTGTTCAGCACTGCGAGTTACACCCTTGGGTGTGCTGAGCTTTTCGCTGAGCAGCATGAACGGCGTCAGGACAAGACGCAGGGCGCGGAAAAAATAACGAATAATGATTCTCATGGGTAACACTCAGATTCCGGATTAAAGGTAACCTACCGGGTGCCGGCACTTTGGCTTGATTTGCGAACTATAAATTCGGGGGAGAGGATACCATTTCCCCGGTTGACCCGGTAATGCCCACTAAAAGGAGTTCCCGATGAAGCTGATGATCCTTGGCGCCGTCGGCAGCCAGCATGTTTGTTCTGAATTCGTCGCTCGGAGCAAACGAGAAAAGCCGGAGTTTTTATCTACAAACCAAGGGCGAGGTGGAATCAGCCGTGGCCCGGATGGGCTTTGAGCGCGTGGTACTGGCAAGGCCGTCGCTGATCGACGCTGAACGAGAAGAAAGCCGGCCCGCCGAAAAACTGGGGTTGATGGCCAGCCGCCTGCTGGCACCCGTTATCCCGAAGCGCTATCGCCCGGTCAGAGCCGACACCATCGCTGCCGCGCTTTTGCGCGAAGTCACGGGGGAGCCTGGCGTGAGTTACCTGGATAACTCTGCCATGACTTTGATGTCAAAAGATCATCCATGATCACTGGCCCGCACATCACAAAAGCCCATTTGAGCAAAACGAAAGTTTCCTAGGACGACTGTCGCTCTGGCGCTATCGGGGTTTGTGGCGCCAACTCGTATTTTTCCTCGGAACGGGAGATTACAGAGGTGCAGACCAGATCCCCGGTAACATTCATGGCAGTTGCGCCCATCCCCACCAGAGCATCGATGGACACCAGCAGCGCCACGGTTTCAATGGGCAGCCCCACCTGGGCAAACACCGTGGCAATCATCACAATCCCCGCACCCGGCACGCCTGCTGTGCCGATGGACGCCAAGGTGCCGATCAGAACAATCTCCAGCATAGTGATGACATCCAGGGGCACCCCGATGACATTGGCGGCGAACGCCGCCGAAATCGCAATCCGAATACCGGCGCCATCCATGTTGATGGTGGCGCCCAGCGGCAAGCTGACCCCGTAGATACTCTGGGGCACACCCAAACGCCGCGCTGCGTTAAGGGTCAGAGGCAGTGTGCCGGCGCTGCTCTGAGTGGCAAAGGCCGTTGCAACCGCCGCCCGGGCCTCCCGAACAAAGTCCCTCAGATTCACCCCATTCAGGCGCATAAGCAATGCATACACCACCAGCATCACCGCCAGGGCGATGTACAGCACCATCACCATGTCCCCAAGCGCCAAAATGGTGGCCATGCCCTGGGCACCGGCGGTACTGGCAACAATCGCAAACACACCAATCGGCACATACTGGAGCACCCCGGCCATTACCTTCATAGTGACTTCATTCAGGCCGGACACCACACCGTAAACGCGCTCTGCCACTTCACTATGGGCCTCTGATTCCCGCAGCTTCAGCAGGGCAACACCAAACACCACCGCAGTGAAAATAATCCCCAGCAGATTCGGCTCGGCAAAGGCCCCCACAATGTTGGTGGGAACAATATTCAGCAATACCCGAACAAACCCCGGGTTCTCCGGCACATCGACACTGGCCGAGGATGAGAGCTCCAGCCCGCTACCCGGAGCAAAGACCGAAGCCACCACCAACCCCACGGTAATGGCCAGCGCCGACGTCAGCACATAGAAGCCAAGCAGCTTTCGACCCACACGCCCCATACTGCCAAGGTTGGCCTGATTGATCCCCACCATGAGCGTGAATAAAACAATCGGCACAATCAGGAACTTCAGCAACCGCAGAAGAAGATCCCCCAACGGATTCAACCATTCAGCCACCCCGGGACCGCCCACCAGCCCGACAACCAGGCCCAGAACAAGCGCAACACCAATGCGCAGCACCAGCGAAGTATTCAGATAAGCATTAAGTACAGCTTTCATAGCGGCTTCCTTACAACCTTGCCGGATCGTGGGCAGGCAATCTATCACGTTAAGGACCGGTATTCTGGTCAGTACCGGCTTATGCGTAAACCGGCATTGCCACTTACTTTACACACAAAAGCTGTGGATAACTTTGTTGGAAACCTAGGGTTAACCACCCCTAAGCCTTATGCAGCAGGCGTTCGCGGAAATTGGTTCAAAAATGGGCTATGCGGGGATGCTATATGGATATGAAGGATTTGTCTCAGCAGCGACTTGCTCACAAACTTAAACGGAGAAATCAGTGCCAACTGTCTTGAAAAACACCGCACCCGCGATAACCGCACATGCCACGCCACCTACTCCAGCGGTCGTAACTCCGAACGCTACGC
The DNA here is from genome assembly GCF_056859535.1 of Marinobacter sp. L-46. Classification (NCBI taxonomy): domain Bacteria; kingdom Pseudomonadati; phylum Pseudomonadota; class Gammaproteobacteria; order Pseudomonadales; family Marinobacteraceae; genus Marinobacter; species Marinobacter sp. L-46. The sequence continues at coordinate 4,800 of NZ_JBSXOP010000008.1, read as the reverse complement.
ACGTGTAGTTGCCCCCGCTAAACCGGACACCACTCATCGTTGAGGAAGTCAACAATGCCGACAGATGCTCCTCACAAGAGCAAGCCGACAATTAACAACACTGCAACGCAACCATACAAAAGCAACGGAGGCACTACCGCCCACAGGGTCATTCGCAAAGGCAATTGTGTGGATACATCACCAATTTTCGCCGCTGACCGATTAAGCCGGCTCGAGGGTACTGATCGAAGAACAAGAAACGTAAATACATAGCCGCTTCTCATTAATCGGCCTAGAGGGTCATTACCCCAGATTTTCCGGTGTTCCAGTGCAGACGTTCCGGGGCGCGAAATTCTTTCTTCGATTTTCGACACTCGAGAGAAGGCCAAGGTGAGCATGATGCATAGTGAAACCAATCCCAAACCGAGCGCTCCAACCCCGATGAATGCAGCTGTTATCTGGAGGGTGTCATTCATCTATCGTTACCTCGTAAATTACTTCACCAACATCTTCACCGATGCCTCCAACTACTGCCCCGCCGGCGAAACCACCAACACCCGCCATTATGATTCCGCATGCGATACCACCTGGGCCTGCTGTCGCAAGCCCTATGGCCCCACAAACTAATGGTCCAGCAAATGCACCCGCGCTGCCACCAATGGCAGAACCAGATAGTCGACCACCTTCGACGTACTTAACGCGCCTGCATTCAGACGCTTGCCCTGCTGTGCACGCCGCATGAATTTTCATTCCCGAAGCAGCAACATCGAGCCCAATCGAGAGATAGCCAACACCCTTCGCATACTTGGCGCCCGCCGCAACCCGCTCAAAATTGGTGGCGTACCCGGGTATGTCACCCACCCCAGCCTTATTCCAGTGATTAACAATACTTTTCGACGACAACCCCAGCGCTCGTTTCAGCTTGGCATCGTCATCCAGCGACATTCCCCGGCGGGCAATGCTTCCCAAAGCAAAATCCAGTTCCTTGAAAAGCGCCCGCCGTTTCTCGAAGAACTCCGGATGGTTTAGATGGCCGTGTTTGCGGTAACTCTCCTGATGAAGACGCTCAATGTTCCTCAACGTCTTCTCAATACTGCTGATCTGCTTCGACACCATCACAGCGCCTGAACAACATGGAAGCCAGGCTCTATCTCGGATTTCAGCTCATCATCAACTGGAATAGAGGCGGGGTTGGTCCAGCCACACTGGATGCTAGCGGGCCTCCCATCACAGAATTGCTCGCACCACCCCCGGAACCATTGGTCTTTGGAGATTCAGGAATAGCGCTGCCAGAGTCAGTAGCAGGAGGCGCCGCCCGTGAAGCGATCTTTGACGGCGTATGTGAGATCCCTGAAAACGGCGCAGGCAAATGGCTATCACCAATCACAACGCTACTACTGCCGATAGTGACACCACCACAAGAAACTGCGCTGCCGGTCACCGCGGCTGGAATGCCATTTCAGTACCGTTGCGGAACCCGCGGCAATAGCACGAGGATGAGGAGGGTGCTTTGGTTTGGAGTGTGGCGCGAGAGGGTCGCCAACGCGGGCGACGGGTTTGCCATCAATCAACACATCGGGTGAGCCGGCAATCACCGGAGTGGGTGGAAATCCTTGGTGGTCAGTCCCCAAGTCACCCAATAGCACAACTTTTTTGCTCATTACTTTGCTCCTTCTTTCCTTGAAGAGTCATCCATTTCAGTAGCCGTCACTGGCAACCGGAGCCCTATGGTAAACAAATGCTCACCAATACCCAACTCGAAGCTGATGCTTACAAATACTCCAAGAACATGATGATTGAGGGTGATATCCCTGAGCTCGCTGCTCCGCCATTTGTGGCCGGCCACTAAAAAACAAGCCGATCATTGCTCGCCAAATAGGGAAAGAAACGACGGCAGCAAACACCTTTTTCTCAGAGGATCTACGCAGACTTCCCCATCTACGCAATCAAATCTGAAAACACCTTGGCAAAGACCCGAAAATCGCCAAGGTGCTTACTGCAAATCGCGTACACGATCTCCCAGTTCACATCGTCATAATTGTGAACCATCACATTTCGGAATCCCACGGACTTCCGCATGCGAGACGCCAGCTCAGTATCGATGCTACGAGTTGTTCATCCATGCGTTGCGTCGACCTTCGAGGATACGTTTCTGGTAAGGGACAAAGTCCTCGTTCTCCATGATATTGCGATAAATCAGGTCACCCCATTGGTGGCGTGTGCCGACGACCTGTATGCCCGTGCTGACAATCTGATCCAGTAAAGGCTGCCCGGCTGTGCGCAGGTCCACCAGGTCCACAGGGCGGTTGAAGGCCAGAGCAATGGCTTCCGTTAAGGTAATACGCTCATCCGCACGGAGCTCTTTGTCAGCCTGAACGGCAACATCTATATCACTGTCTGGCCGGGCGGTTCCCCGAGCTATAGAACCAAAGAGAGCGGCAACCCGGATATGGGGGAAGCCGGCCAGCAACTCGCCGAGCTTCTCGATATCGGGATGTTTGGTTAGATCAGGGGCCATGGTTCTCACCTGGACTGTTTAGATTCTGGGTGTATCAGAAAGCGTTCAAGTGGGCGGCCTACAACAGCGTGTTCTCCAGTCATGCAGCCTCCCGGACATGCAGCCTCCCGGATCCCATTGAGCAACCTAGCTCAAACTGTGGGATCACAAAATGATATTCTCTTCGCGAAACAAGATCACTTATGGCAAAGAGAAGCATCCATGGGAAAATCCAGACTCATTGGCCCTCTCCTGCTCGTTGCAGGCGCACCTCTAACCTTCTTCAAGAAACAGGTTCGGCCCGGATCATGATCAAAGCCTTTGCCGTTTCCAACTATCGCAGCCTCAGAGACGTGGTCGCACCGCTGGCGGGCCTGAACGTTGTTACCGGTCCGAACGGCTGTGGCAAATCAAACCTCTATAAATCGTTGCGCCTGCTGGCGGAAACGGCAAAAGGCAACCTGATCTCCTCCCTGGCGGAAGAGGGCGGCCTGGACTACACCTTCTGGGCAGGGCCTGGCCAGTTCTCAAAGGAGATGCGGGACGGCTCAGCGCCCGTTCAGGGGACCGCCGGGAACACCCCATCCCGCCTACGGCTGGGGTTTGCCGGCGAAGAATTCGGCTACGCGATTTCTCTTGGGATTCCGGCCTCCACGGGGTTTGCAGGTTATCAGGAACCCAGCATGTTCCAGCTCGACCCTGAAATAAAACGCGAATGTATCTGGGTGGGTGATGTCTGCCGCCCAAGCAGTTGTCTGATTGATCGCGTCGGGCCGGTTGTCAAAGTACGTTCAGGGCGGAAATGGGAGGTCTACGACACCCGGCTAAACACCTATGAGAGCATTCTGAGCGAGATCAGTGATCCTGTGGCTATACCTGAAGTCCATGCCGTCCGGCAGGCCATCAGGCAGTGGCGCTTTTACGATCAGTTCCGCACCGATCAACACTCCAGCATCCGCACCCCGCAAATCGGGACCCGCACCCCGGTGCTGGACCACAATGGCCATAACCTGGTTGCAGCCCTGCGTACCATTCACGAAATCGGCGACCGGGAGGGCCTGCACAGCGCTATTGAAGATGCCTTTCCCGGAGCGAGGCTCGGGTTCAGCACAGACGCAGGCAACCGTTTCGTCCTGGAATTTGAGCAGGCCGGCCTGCTCCGCCCCCTGAATCAGGCCGAGCTTTCTGATGGCACCCTTCGCTACCTGCTGTTGGTTGCCGCGCTGCTCACACCCCGCCCACCATCACTACTGGTGCTGAACGAACCCGAAACAAGCCTGCATCCCGACCTGCTTCCGGCCCTCGGCCGACTGATCATTCGCGCCTCGCGGGAAACCCAGGTGTGGGTTGTTTCCCATGCCCCTCGACTGGTAGCCGCTCTGGAAGCAGACGACGATTGCCATTCCATCGCACTGAACAAAGAGCTGGGTGAAACCCGCGTTCTTGGCCAGGGGCTTCTGGACGCGCCCCCCTGGAACTGGATGGATTGACTATTCAGCAGTCACCAGGCTCCGGACATCACGTCCTGCAGGTTACACATCAATTCCTCCAGCGGTGATATCCACAACGCGCCCTCTACGCCCGGAAACACACAAGCGTCTCAGCAGTTACCCTTTTTCGCCTGACCCGGTGGGCAGAAATGGCCACGAGACTTCCGGTAAGACCTGCGATCATCGTCATACCGACGGCGATCATAATCATAATCGCGATCGTGTTCCCTTTGGTCCCGGGTGGTCACGGCCGTTCCCGCTGCCGCACCGACAGCCCCGCCAAGAATCGCTCCGTCTCTGCCACCCACCTCGTTGCCGATGGCGGCCCCCAGTGCGCCGCCAATACCTCCACCCAGCGCGGCGTCGGCGGTATCACCCGCAACGGCACCCAACGAGGTGGCACTCAGAGACAGAAAAACGAGCAGTGATTTCATATTCATGATGTAAATCCCATGGTTCAGGTGGTCTGACTTGTCCTGTATCGCCGGTGGGAGAGCCTGCTCTCAGCGCCCCACCAGGCACCTGTCAGTTTTGAACCATTCGAGAATAACAGAATCACACGAGACACCACCTCTTACATTTTATTTATACTTCAACAGGTTACGAAGCCTTAACAACTGGCTTCCGGGTTCGGATGCACGATCAACGGCTAGACTGGGCAGACCGGAGGCGGCATTCTATTAGGCTCCGGCACCTAGTTGCGGTAGGAATGCCTCTCACGAGGCACCCCCCGCACAGATCCGTACGTGCGGTATTACCGCATACGGCTCCTGCCTCGGGTGACGACGGCGAAACCGCTCGCTGGGCCAGGGGTGGAGGATACGCGGTAGCGGG
>NZ_JBSXOP010000007.1:0-14186 GCF_056859535.1 Marinobacter sp. L-46 | reverse complement strand
CACGCTAACCCACCTGGGCTGCCGAAGCAGGTTCACTTGCGTTGTGTACCGTTAACTTCCTATGGCTTCCTTCAGACCCCACCGTTGGCCAGTGACGCCCTTGCCAGTCGGATTGTCTTCCCCTCAGTCGGGGTGACGCCATCTTCTTTCAGATGGCCGGGTTTGCCGGCTTCGCCGGGCAAACAAAAAAACCGGGAACCTCACGGAACCCGGTTTTTTTATGGACTCGGAAGAACTTACTCTTCGTCGTCCACTTCTTCAGCTTCGATGTCCAGAGGACGACCGACCAGCTCTACGAATGCCATAGGGGCATTGTCGCCAGCACGGAAACCGCACTTCAGGATACGAAGGTAACCACCCGGACGCTCGCTGTAACGGGGGCCCAGCTCATCAAACAGCTTGGCTACCGCAGCATCGCTACGCAGACGTGAGAACGCCAGACGACGATTTGCTACCGAATCATTCTTTGCGAGCGTGATCAACGGCTCAGCTACCCGACGCAGCTCTTTGGCTTTCGGGAGCGTCGTTTTGATCAGCTCGTGCTCAACCAGTGACGCAGTCATGTTACGGAACATGGCCTTGCGATGCGCACTGGTCCTGTTGAACTTACGACCACTCTTACGATGACGCATTGCTCTGATTCCTTACCTTAAACTAATCGGCGATCAACCGCCCAGAACCCGGTCATCACCACGAAGGCTTGCCGGCGGCCAGTTATCAAGACGCATACCCAGAGACAAACCACGGGACGCAAGAACGTCCTTGATCTCGGTAAGCGACTTTTTGCCAAGGTTAGGCGTCTTCAGCAGCTCCACTTCGGTGCGCTGGATAAGATCGCCGATATAGTAAATGTTTTCAGCCTTCAAGCAGTTAGCTGAACGCACAGTTAATTCCAGATCATCAACCGGACGCAGCAGAATCGGATCAATTTCTTCCTCTTCTTCAACGCGCTCTGGCTCTTTCTCATGATCGAAATCTACGAACACCGCCAGTTGCTGCTGGAGGATGGTAGCCGCCCGGCGAATTGCTTCTTCCGGATCGATAGTACCGTTGGTCTCCAGGTCAATAACCAGCTTGTCCAGGTCTGTACGCTGCTCAACCCGAGCGCTCTCGACGGCATAAGCCACACGACGAACCGGGCTGAACGTAGCATCAAGCTGCAAGCGTCCGATGGCACGAGTTTCATCCTCGTCCAGACCACGCTGATCAGCCGGCTCATAGCCGCGGCCACGTGCAACACGCAAACGCATGTTCACTTCGCCGTTTTCGCTCAGGTGACAGATCACGTGCTCCGGGTTAGCGATTTCCACATCGTGGTCCAGCTTGATATCGCCGGCAGTCACTACGCCCGGGCCTTTCTTGCTGAGCGTGAGCTCAGCATCGTCACGGCCGTGCATCTTTACGGCGACGCCCTTGAGATTCAGGAGAATCTCGATGACGTCTTCCTGGACACCTTCAATGGCACTGTACTCGTGCAGGACACCGTCGATCTGTGCTTCAGTCACGGCGCAGCCCGGCATTGAAGACAGAAGAATACGACGCAGCGCGCTACCCAGGGTGTGACCGAAACCGCGTTCAAGCGGCTCCAGGGTCACCTTAGCGCGCGCGGCGCTGGATTCTTTCACGTCAATGGTACGAGGTGTCAATAACTCATGTACTGAACGCTGCATAGACGCCCCTATCTGCTATCGTTGCTAACTGGGCTTTACTTGGAGTAAAGCTCGACGATGAGGTTCTCGTTGATGTCGGCCGGCAGTTCAGTACGCTCAGGTACTGACTTGTAAACGCCGGACATCTTGTTGGCGTCAACCTCTACCCAGCTTACCGGTGCGCGGCTACCAGAGAGTTCCAGAGCGCCTTTAACACGCAGCTGGTTCTTGGACTTTTCGCGCACACTCACAACGTCACCCGGCTTAACCTGGTAAGACGGAATGTTCACCGACTTATCATTCACCAGGATCGCCTTGTGAGAGACGAGCTGACGAGCTTCCGCACGGGTAGAACCAAAGCCCATGCGATATACAACGTTATCCAGACGGCCTTCCAGAAGTTGCAGCAGGTTTTCACCGGTTGCGCCCTTCCGACGGGCAGCCTCTTTGTAGTAGCTACGGAACTGCTTCTCAAGCACACCGTAGATACGACGAACTTTTTGCTTCTCGCGAAGCTGCAAGCCGTATTCGGACAGACGACCGCGACGCGCGCCGTGCATACCCGGCGGAGTCTCGATGTTGCACTTGGAATCGAGCGCGCGTACGCCGCTCTTCAGAAAAAGATCTGTCCCTTCACGACGAGACAGCTTGCACTTCGGGCCTATATAACGAGCCATATTTCACTGTCTCCTGTGTTAGACGCGGCGCTTCTTGGACGGACGACAGCCGTTGTGGGGAATCGGCGTCACATCAGTGATGTTGGTGATCTTGTACCCGCAGCCGTTAAGCGCGCGTACAGCGGATTCACGTCCGGGCCCAGGACCCTTAACCTCTACGTCCAGGTTTTTAAGGCCGTATTCAGCAGCCGCATTACCGGCTCTTTCAGCTGCTACCTGCGCAGCAAAAGGTGTACTCTTACGTGAGCCGCGGAAACCGGAACCACCTGAGGTGGCCCAGGACAGGACGTTGCCCTGACGGTCCGAAATGGTCACGATGGTGTTGTTGAAGGACGCGTGAATGTGCGCGACGCCATCAACAACCGTCTTTTTCACCTTTTTACGGGTACGTGTACCTGGCTTTGCCATGTTTGCCTACCTGTTACTTACGAATAGGTTTGCGAGGACCTTTACGGGTGCGGGCGTTGGTCTTGGTGCGCTGACCACGGACCGGAAGGCCGTGACGATGGCGCAGACCACGGAAGCAACCGAGATCCTTCAAACGCTTGATGTTCATCTGTACTTCACGACGCAGATCGCCTTCGACGGTAAACTTGCCCACTTCAGTACGAAGTGCTTCAAGCTGCTCGTCGCTCAGGTCTTTGACCTTGGCGTCCGGCTTAACGCCGGTTGCATCGCAAAGCTTCTGGGCTGTTGTCTTGCCAACACCAAAGATGTAGGTCAGCGAGATAACAGCATGTTTGTGATCGGGTATATTGACACCGGCTATACGTGCCATCCAAATTACTCCGCGTTCAAAGCTTTGCTGTGTGAATTTTCCGCCACAAAAAGGGCGCGAAATAATAGCGCCTGACCCGTGGTCGAGTCAAGCGCCACTATTCCGAACCCCTTCTGCAATGTCAGTGCGATTCCGGAGAATCAGCCCTGGCGCTGCTTGTGGCGAGGCTCCGAGCAGATGACTCGTACTGAGCCATTGCGTCGAATTACTTTGCAGTTACGGCAAATTTTCTTTACCGAAGCGCGTACTTTCATTGTCGACTCCAGTTTTCAAGGGGAACGGCTTAATCAGCCGTTCCGACCATAGCCCTTGAGATTGGATTTCTTCATCAGCGATTCATACTGATGGGACATCAGGTGCGACTGAACCTGCGCCATGAAATCCATCACCACGACTACAACAATCAGCAGAGACGTACCACCAAGATAGAAAGGCACGTTACCCGCAACCATCAGGAACTGAGGGAACAGGGATACTGCTGCAATATACATAGCCCCGAACAACGTCAGACGGGTAAGCACACCATCGATGTACTTGGAGGTCTGTTCTCCCGGACGAATACCCGGGATAAACGCGCCGGAACGCTTGAGGTTATCCGCAACTTCTTTGGGGTTGTACATCAGCGCTGTGTAGAAGAAGCAGAAGAAGACTACTGCTGCTGCGAACAGGATGATATACAAAGGCTGGCTCGGCGCCAATGCCTGGGACACATCGCTCAGCCATTCCATGCCTTCACCCTGGCCAAACCACTGACCGAGCGAAGCCGGGAACAGCAGAATGGAAGAGGCAAAGATCGGCGGAATAACACCGGCCATGTTCACCTTCAGCGGCAGGTGGCTGGACTGCTGGGCAAATACCCGGCGCCCTTGCTGCCGCTTGGCATAGTTGATGGTAAGCCGGCGCTGGCCCCGCTCCATGAAGACCACGAAGCCGACAACCGCGATTGCCAGGACACCAATACCGAGCACTACCAACAGGCTCATTTCACCGTTACGGGCCTGCTCCAGGGTCTGACCAATAGCCCCCGGGAGACCGGCAACAATCCCTGCAAAAATCAGCAGGGAAATACCGTTACCGATACCACGCTCGGTGATCTGCTCGCCAAGCCACATCATGAAGACGGCACCACACACGAAGGAAACAACCGCCACAAAGTGGAAGCTGAAGCTGTCGTTAAAGGTAACGCCCTGAGAGGCCAGCCCCACAGAAATACCAAAGCCCTGAACCAGGGCCAAGATAACCGTACCATACCGGGTGTACTGACTGATCTTGCGACGACCAGCTTCGCCTTCCTTCTTCAGCTGCTCAAGCTGCGGACTAACCGCAGTCATGAGCTGCATGATAATAGAGGCAGAAATGTACGGCATGATACCGAGTGCGAAGATACTCATGCGCTCAAGCGCACCACCGGAAAACATGTTGAACAGGCTCAGTATAGTACCCTGATTCTGGTCAAACAGTGCCGCCAACCGGTCCGGGTTGATGCCTGGAACCGGGATGTGGGCACCGATCCGGTACACCAACAGCGCCAGGAAGACAAACCAGAGCCGCGAACGCAGCTCTGCAAATCCTTTTCCGGCGCCCGCAGGCAATGATGCTGTCTTGGCCATTTAGTCCTCGACTCGTCTTAGTCTTCGACTTTCCCACCCGCGGCAATGATTGCCTCGCGTGCGCCTTTGGTGACACGTAGCCCTTTAACGGTTACTGCGCGGTCCAGCTCGCCAGACAGCATAACCTTGGCTTCGCGAATTTCTTCACGAATGATGTCAGCCTTTTTCAGTGCAGCCAGGTCGACTACATCGCCTTCTACCTTCGCCAGTTCGTTCAGGCGAATCTCAGCAACGTAACGCTGCTGGCGGGAGGTGAAACCAAACTTCGGCAGACGACGGGCCAGAGGCTGCTGACCACCCTCGAAACCAGGGGCTACAGAGCCACCGGAACGGGATTTCAGACCTTTGTGACCGCGACCACCGGTTTTACCCAGACCGCTACCGATACCACGACCAACGCGCTTGGCGCTAGGACGCGAACCAGGTTCCGGAGCAAGTTCGTTCAGACGCATCTTAGTTCTCCTCAACCTGAACCAGGTAGTTAACCCGGTTGATCATGCCGCGAATGGAAGGAGTATCTTCCACTTCAACGGTGTGACCGATTTTACGAAGACCCAGACCCTTTACACACAGCTTGTGCTTGGGCTGACAGCCGATCGGGCTGCGGGTCAGAGTTACTTTGATCGTTTTTGCGTTCGCCATGACTTCAACCCAGAATATCTTCGACGGATTTACCGCGCTTGGCTGCAATATCTTCAGGCGCCTTCATGGCCTGCAGACCCTTGATGGTGGAACGTACCACGTTCACCGGGTTGGTAGAGCCGTAGCACTTGGACAGAACGTTCTGAACGCCTGCCACTTCCAGCACCGCACGCATCGCACCACCGGCGATAACACCGGTACCTTCAGATGCCGGCTGCATGTACACCTTGGAACCGCCGTGCTGGGCGCGAACCGGGTACTGCAGAGTGTTGCCGTCAAGCGCCACATCTACCATGTTCTTGCGAGCAGCTTCCATCGCCTTCTGGATGGCTACCGGAACTTCCCGGGCCTTACCACGACCGAAACCAACGCGTCCTTTACCATCACCCACTACAGTCAGTGCGGTGAAGGCAAAAATCCGGCCGCCTTTAACAACCTTGGCGACGCGGTTTACCTGAACCAGCCTTTCCTGGAGCTCAGGCGCCTTCTGTTCGTTAACGCTCATCTTCTCCACCTCTTAGAATTGCAAGCCAGCTTCACGGGCTGCGTCGGCCAGAGCCTGGACGCGTCCGTGATAACGGTAACCTGAGCGGTCAAAAGCGACCTTCTCAATGCCTGCTGCCTTGGCACGCTCAGCAATCAGCTGACCGACCTTCTTGGCAGCGTCCACGTTACCGGTTGCACCCTGGCGCAGTTCCTTATCCAACGTGGAGGCAGTGGCCAGCACTTTGCTGCCATCTGCAGTTGTAACCTGGGCGTACATATGACGCGGAGTGCGGTGAACGCACAGACGGTCAGTACCCAGCTCACGAATCTTCATGCGCACTTTACGTGCGCGACGCAGTCTTTCGATATTCGCGCTCATAGTCCCGCCTTATTTCTTCTTGGCTTCTTTGCGTCTGACCTGCTCATCCGCATAACGAACACCCTTACCCTTATAAGGCTCGGGCGGACGGAACGCGCGAATTTCAGCAGCGACCTGGCCAACCTGTTGCTTGTCGATACCGCGAATCACAACTTCCGTATTGGACGGAGTTTCAGCGGTAACACCCTCGGGCAGCTCATACTCGACCGGATGGGAAAAACCCAGGGTCAGGTTAAGCTTCTTACCTTGCGCCTGCGCACGGTAACCTACGCCCGTCAGCTGCAGCTTGCGCTCCCAGCCTGTGGATACGCCGGCAACCATGTTGTTAACCAGCGCACGAGTAGTACCAGCAAGAGCGCGGGACTGTTTGGCACCATCGCGTGCAGCAAAGCGAAGAGTACCCTCTTCCTGCTTTACTTCTACCGCTTGGTGAATGGTGAATTGAAGCGCTCCCTTGGAGCCCTTCACGTTAATTTCCTGTCCGTTCAGCTTGACCTCAACACCGGAAGGCAGCACGACAGGATTATTGGCAACCCTGGACATGTGTATCTCCTAGAATACGGTGCAGATGACTTCGCCACCCACGCCTGCAGCTCGTGCGGCGCGGTCTGTCATAACGCCCTTGGACGTTGAGACAATCGCGACTCCCAGACCACCGGATACTTTCGGCAGTTTCCCGGCGCCTTTGTACTGGCGCAGACTCGGACGGCTAACCCGCTTGATCTCTTCAATAACCGGCTTGCCACCGAAGTATTTCAGAGTGATGGTCAGCTCGGGCTTCGCGTCAGCTGAAACAGAGAAATCCTCAACGTAACCTTCGTCCTTCAGGACCTGGGCTACGGAGACCTTCATTTTGGAAGATGGCATCGTTACGTCAGCTTTTGACGCCATCTGGGCATTACGGATACGGGTAAACATATCCGCAAGCGTGTCTTGCATACTCATTAGTATGAGGCTCCTGATCTTTTTAGTTGTGCAGCGGCGTGCCGCACCGCTTACCAACAGGCACCTGACCGAAGTCAGGTTGCCTATCTTACCAGCTTGCCTTGGTCAGGCCCGGAACGTCACCGCGCATGCCGTATTCACGGAGTTTAATCCGTGACAGCTCGAACTTACGCAGAACGCCGTGGGGACGACCAGTCACCTGGCAACGATTCCGAAGACGCGAGGGAGATGAATCACGCGGAAGCTGCTGGAGCTTCATTTGTGCATCCCAACGGTCATCGTCGCTGGTATTCGGGTTTTTGATAATCGCCTTGAGCTCAGCGCGCTTGGCAGCATATTTCGCTACCAGTTGCTCGCGCTTTTGCTCGCGGTTCTTCATTGAAACCTTCGCCATGTCACTCGTTCCTTATTTCTTGAACGGAAAGCCAAAGGCTTTCAACAGTTCGCGACCTTCGTCGTCGGTACCGGCAGTGGTGGTGATGGTGATATCCAGCCCGCGGATCTTGTCGACTTTGTCGTACTCGATCTCAGGGAAGATGATCTGCTCACGAACACCCATGCTGTAGTTACCGCGACCATCGAAGGATTTCGGGTTCAGACCGCGGAAGTCACGAATGCGGGGAACCGCAATGTGCACCAGACGATCAAAGAAATCCCACATGCGCTCACCGCGCAGGGTCACTTTACAGCCAATCGGCCAACCTTCACGGATTTTGAAACCCGCTACGGATTTGCGTGCCTTGGTGACAACCGCTTTCTGACCTGCCAGGCGCTCAAGATCCGCCACGGCATTCTCAATCAGCTTTTTGTCACCAACCGCTTCGCCAACACCCATGTTCAGGGTGATTTTCTCGATACGCGGCACCTGCATAACGTTCTTGTAACCGAACTCTTTCTGCAGGGCGGGTACCACTTCCTTAGTGTACTGCTCTTTCATGTTAAGCATCGTAACCACCACCGCTTACTGGTTATCGACAGCTTCGTTCGTGGACTTGAAGATCCGCACTTTGCTGCCGTCTTCCTTGATCTGGAAGCCAACACGATCGGCTTTGCCGGTCTGCGGATTAAAAATAGCCACGTTGGAAGCCTGGATAGGCGCTTCTTTCTCGACGATACCACCCGGGGTGCCGAGCATCGGGTTCGGTTTTGTGTGCTTCTTCATCATGTTGATGCCAGAAACAATCACGCGACCGTCGTCCTGAACCTTCAGGACTTTACCACGTTTGCCTTTGTCTTTCCCCGTGGTGACGATTACTTCGTCATCTCGTTTGATCTTTTTCATAACCGGCCTCTGGTCCTTTAAAGTACTTCGGGTGCCAGTGAGATAATCTTCATGAACTTCTCGTTACGCAGTTCACGGGTAACCGGTCCGAAGATACGGGTACCAATGGGAGCGTCCTGATTGTTCAGAAGTACCGCCGCGTTACCGTCAAAACGGATCAGAGAACCGTCCGGACGACGCACACCCTTACGGGTACGTACTACAACAGCCTTCAGGACCTGGCCTTTTTTCACCTTGCCGCGGGGGATGGCTTCCTTAACGGTTACCTTGATGATATCCCCAACGGTTGCATAACGCCGGTGAGATCCGCCCAGGACCTTGATGCACATAACCTGACGTGCACCACTGTTATCCGCGACTTCAAGCATTGTTTGAGTCTGAATCATGGTTGTTCTCCGGGCGAATTACACCTTGGCAGCGCGTTCGGTGACTTCCACCAGGGCCCAGGTCTTGGTCTTGGAGACCGGACGGGTTTCCTGGATGGTAACGGTGTCACCAATGTTGCACTGATTGCTTTCATCGTGTGCATGGATCTTGGTTGAACGCTTCATGTACTTACCGTACAGAGGGTGTTTCACCTGACGCTCAACCAGGACCACGATGGACTTGTCCATCTTGTTGCTCACGACCTTGCCGCTCAGAGTTCTGGCAGTTTGGGTAGCTTCGGTCATGTCACTGTCCTGCCTTTTCATTCAATACTGTTTTCACGCGAGCGATATCGCGCTTCACCTTGCCGAGAAGGTGAGACTGATTCAGCTGACCTGTCGCCTTGCGCATGCGCAGGTTGAACTGCTCCTTCAGGAGGTCGATCAGCTCTTTGTTCAGCTCCTCGACTGACTTTTCACGCAGCTCTGTTGCTTTCATCACATCACCGTCCTCTTAACAAAGGTGGTCTGTACCGGCAGTTTGGCGGCAGCCAGAGTGAAAGCTTCGCGGGCGATTTCTTCCGCTACGCCTTCCATCTCGTAAAGCATACGGCCTGGCTGAATCTCAGCCACCCAATACTCGACAGAACCTTTACCTTTACCCATACGTACTTCAAGCGGCTTACCGGTGATCGGCTTGTCCGGGAATACCCGGATCCAGATCTTACCGCCCCGCTTGATGCGGCGAGTCATGGTACGACGCGCTGCCTCAATCTGGCGCGCAGTTATACGCCCACGGCTAGTCGCCTTCAATCCGTATTCACCGAAGCTCACCTTATTGGCGCGGTGAGCAAGACCGGTGTTACGGCCTTTCATTACCTTGCGGAATTTGGTGCGTTTTGGTTGCAGCATAAGAGTGCCCCTTTACTTAGAACCTTTCTTCCCAGAGGCTTTCTTGTCAGCACGGACCTGCTCCATACCACCAAGAATCTCACCTTTGAAGATCCATACCTTTACGCCGATAATGCCGTAAGTGGTCTTCGCTTCGTAGGTTGCATAATCAATATCTGCACGCAGTGTGTGCAGAGGTACACGACCTTCGCGATACCACTCGGAACGTGCGATCTCAGCACCCCCAAGACGACCACCAACCTGAATCTTGATACCCTTGGCACCCTGGCGCATGGCATTCTGTACCGCACGCTTCATAGCGCGACGGAACATCACACGACGCTCCAGCTGGCCGGCAACGTTTTGCGCTACCAGGCGGGCATCCAGGTCCGGTTTGCGGACTTCTTCGATGTTGATGTGCACGGGCACACCCATCATGTCGCTAACTTCGCGACGCAGACGATCAACATCTTCACCCTTCTTACCGATAACAATACCGGGGCGGGCGGTATGGATCGTGATCCGGGCGTTCTGAGCAGGGCGCTCGATCACGATCTTGCTGACAGACGCCTTAACCAGACGCTTGTCGAGGAACTCGCGAACCTGAATATCATTCAGCAGATTCTTCGCGTAGTCCTTCTTGTCGGCATACCACACTGAGTTGTGCTCTTTGATCACACCCAGGCGAATGCCGGTTGGATTTACTTTATGACCCATCTGAGCATCTCCTACTTGTCGGCGACCTTGACGGTGATATGACAGGTGCGCTTGAAAATACGATCAGCGCGCCCCTTGGCTCGAGCTTTGATTCGCTTGAGCGTTGGGCCCTCATCCACCATAACGGTGGAAACCCTCAGATCATCTACGTCCAGACCTTCGTTATGCTCAGCGTTGGCAATGGCAGACTCAAGAGCCTTCTTGATTACTACCGCTGCCTTCTTCGGGCTGAAAGTCAGAATGTTCAGGGCGTCCTCAACAGCCTTGCCGCGTACCTGGTCGGCGACAAGACGTGCTTTCTGAGCTGAGAGGCGAGCGCCCTTATACTTGGCTGCTACTTCCATTTCTATTACCTCACAATCAGCGTTTAGCTTTCTTGTCGGCCGCATGGCCACGATAAGTACGCGTTGCCGCGAACTCACCCAGTTTATGACCGACCATATCTTCGGTGACATAAACCGGCACGTGCTGCTTGCCGTTGTGGACTGCAATGGTCAGGCCTACCATCTCCGGAAAAACTGTTGACCGGCGGGACCAGGTTTTAATGGGCCGCTTGTCATTTCCTTCCAGAGCTGCCTCGACCTTCTTCAACAGATGCAGGTCTATAAAAGGACCTTTCTTTAAAGAACGTGGCACAGCAATTACCTCTATGTAGTCGTTTACTTGGCTGAACGACGACGTACTATCATCTTGTCAGTACGCTTGTTCTTACGAGTCTTATGCCCTTTGGTCGGAACACCCCACGGAGTAACCGGGTGACGTCCGCCAGAGGTACGCCCTTCACCACCACCATGCGGGTGGTCAACTGGGTTCATAGCAACACCACGTACTGTTGGACGTTTACCGCGCCAACGTGATGCACCCGCTTTACCAAGCTGCTTGAGGCTGTGCTCGCTGTTGGACACTTCACCCAGCGTTGCACGGCAATCTACAAGCACCTTACGCATTTCACCTGAACGCAGGCGGATAGTGGCATATGCCCCTTCCCGAGCTACCAGCTGTACGGATGCGCCCGCGGAGCGAGCCAGCTGGGCACCTTTGCCAGGCTTCAGTTCGACGCAGTGGATCACAGAACCGACCGGAATGTTCCGGAGCGGCAGAGTGGAGCCCACCTTGATCGGCGCGTCGACGCCGGAACGCACTGGATCGCCAGCTTTCATACCCTTGGGAGCGATGATGTAGCGACGCTCGCCATCGGAGTACTTCAGCAGTGCGATGTGCGCAGAGCGGTTAGGATCATATTCCAGGCGCTCAATGATCG
This sequence comes from Marinobacter sp. L-46, assembly GCF_056859535.1. NCBI lineage: Bacteria > Pseudomonadati > Pseudomonadota > Gammaproteobacteria > Pseudomonadales > Marinobacteraceae > Marinobacter > Marinobacter sp. L-46. The sequence continues at coordinate 2,504 of NZ_JBSXOP010000007.1, read as the reverse complement.
CCGGGATACCATCTTTGGTCCGCTTGAAATCGATAACACGGTAGTGTTGCTTATGACCACCACCAATGTGACGAGTAGTAATGCGGCCAGCATTGTTACGGCCACCAGACTTACTCTTAGTTTCTACCAACGGCTCGTAAGGACGTCCTTTGTGCAGATCCGGGTTGTAAAGTTTTACAACGTGACGGCGTCCGGCAGATGTTGGCTTGGTTTTGACGATCGGCATATTACGACCCCTTTACCTTATTCCACATCCAGAAAATCGATGTCCTGACCTTCTGCCAGCTTGACGTAAGCCTTACGAATGTCATTACGCTTGCCGAACCCGCGGATAGTGCGCTTGAGCTTACCCTTACGGTTCAGAACCTGAACACCTTCGACGGTGACGTTGAACAGCTGCTCAACGGCTTTTTTGATCTCCGGCTTGGTTGCATCAGGGGCTACACGAAACACCACCTGACCACGCTCTGCCGCCAGAGACGCTTTTTCTGATACGTGCGGCCCAAGCAGGACCTTGTAAATACGTTCCTGATTCATCCCAGCATCTCCTCGATCTTCTTCAGAGCGGGAACAGTCACCACGACTTTCTCGAAGGCAACCAGGCTGACCGGATCCAGACCCGCTACGTCGCGAACATCCACGTGGGGAATGTTACGGGAAGCCAGGTGCAGGTTCTGCTCAACGTTCTCGGACAGGATCAGGGCATTGGAAACGCCCAGGTCCTTCAGCTTGGCAGTAAAGGCCTTGGTCTTGGGGGAGTCGACGTTGATGTCGTCTACCACAACCAGACGCTCCTGACGAACCAGCTCGGAGAGAATGGAACACATAGCCGCACGGTACATCTTGCGGTTAACCTTCTGCTCGAAGTCGCGAGGCTTGGCAGCGAAGGTTACACCACCGGAGCGCCAGATCGGGCTACGGATGGTGCCGGCACGTGCACGGCCGGTACCCTTCTGGCGCCACGGCTTCTTGCCGCCGCCGCTAACTTCGGAACGTGTTTTCTGAGCCTTGGTACCCTGACGGCCAGCTGCCATGTAGGCAGTTACCACCTGGTGAACCAGAGCCTCATTAAAATCTTTGGCAAATGCAGCGTCGGAAACAGAGATTCCCTTGCCGCTACCAGTAATTGTTAATTCCATCGCACCGCTCCTCAGGCTTTAACTGCAGGCTTGATGACAACATCGCCGCCAGTTGCGCCAGGTACGGCACCACTTACCAGCAGCAGGTTGCGCTCGGCATCGACACGGACAATCTTCAGGTTTTGCACAGTAACCTGCGCATTACCCAGCTGACCGGCCATCTTCTTGCCCTTGAATACCTTGCCCGGAGTCTGGTTCTGACCAATGGAACCCGGAGCACGGTGGGACAGAGAGTTACCGTGAGTAGCGTCCTGCATAGAGAAGTTCCAGCGCTTTACGCCGCCCTGGAAACCCTTACCCTTGGACTGACCGGTGGCATCAACCACCTGACCGTCTTCGAATACAGAGACAGTGAGCTCGCCACCCGCAGCCAGATCTTCGCCTTCGCCGTCAGCGAGACGGAATTCCCACACGCCACGACCAGCCTCGACACCCGCTTTCGCGAAGTGACCAGCAGCCGCCTTGTTTACACGGGAGGAACGACGAGAACCTACGGTTACCTGTACTGCACGGTAGCCGTCGCTTTCGAGAGTTTTGAGTTGGGCAATGCGGTTGGGCTCAACCTCAATTACCGTGACAGGCAGGGCCTGCCCTTCGTCCGTAAAAATACGGGTCATACCGGCCTTACGACCGACAACACCAATTGCCATGCTTCACCTCTTAAGTGTACGGGGCTCGCACCCTCTATGGCCTATGACAGTTACACAGACTAATACCGGGCGGTATTAGCCGAGGCTGATCTGAACGTCTACACCTGCCGCCAGGTCCAGTTTCATCAGAGCATCCACTGTCTTTTCCGTCGGCTCAACAATGTCGAGCAGACGCTTATGCGTACGAATTTCATACTGATCACGCGCGTCTTTGTTGACGTGCGGAGAGATCAATACCGTGTACTTTTCCTTCCGCGTCGGCAGAGGGATTGGACCACGCACCTGAGCGCCGGTCCGCTTAGCGGTATCGACGATCTCCTGCGTGGACTGGTCGATCAGGCGATAATCAAACGCCTTCAACCGGATTCGAATTTTTTGGCTTTGCATGATGCACCAAACTCCACTCGTAGCAGCTACTAGTTAGCCGACCTTCAAAAAAAGGAGCCGCATTGTATGCATAATACCCAACCATGTCAACTGCCACTGCAATCGACACCGCCAGGCACGCTTTTGCGACTTAAACGGAAAAAGGGGCTGAATAATTCAGCCCCTTTTTCCTGACCAATCGAGCATATTACTCGATGATCTTGGATACCACGCCGGCACCAACGGTACGGCCGCCTTCACGAATCGCGAAGCGCAGACCATCTTCCATGGCAATCGGAGCGATCAGGGTAACAGTCATTTTCACGTTGTCACCCGGCATTACCATTTC
>NZ_JBSXOP010000006.1:0-3716 GCF_056859535.1 Marinobacter sp. L-46 | reverse complement strand
ATCCGGATTATGTTCCCAATCCCATTATGTTCCGTTCACCCTGGAAGCCCTTGAATCCATAGGGAGGATCCCGTGTAAAAGGACACATAACGACAGATGCCGTTTGGGCGCATGATTTCCTTTCCTACATCCAGAAAGGAGATTGTCATGTTAGAACATTACTTCGTTAAGCCCGATACCATCGATGCGATCCGCGCTTCCTGGATCGCGGAACCGATTGAGCAGTACGTTGCGTGGTTAGCCGGGCACGGATACAGGCCCAGGGTAATCTTGCGGCGAGTCCCACTCCTGAGGCAGTTTGGCGAGTTTGCTCGCGATCATGGTGCCACGCAGTGGAGCGAGCTTCCGACTCATGTCGAGCCTTATGTAAAGCACTGGGTAAAGGTTCACGCCAAGAACGCATACCAGGCAAAGCGATGGGTGGCTAATGATGCTCGTACACCGATCGAGCAATTGCTGTCCCTGATGTTGCCCGATTTCCGCGGAACAGGTCGGAGACGGACCAGCCAAGATCCCTTCCTGGTTCAGGCACCGGGGTTCTTTGTTTATCTGCGTGAAGAACGGGGCCTGCGCGAGCTGTCTCTCCGGCACTATGGCCATTATCTGCATAACCTGGAAGCCTACCTGGCGCGAATCAACCTGCTGCATTTGTCCGAGCTCACTCCAGCCATACTCAGTGCGTTTGTGGTGGAGAGCGGTCGCCGATTGAGCCCGCATTCTATGACGGGGCTGTGCAGCTCCTTGCGAGTCTTCCTGCGCTACCTGTACCGCGAGCAGCTGATCAATCGCGATCTCGGCGCTACCGTAGAGTCCCCGCGTCGGTATCAGCTGGCCGATCTCCCGCGTTCGATCTCCTGGGACGACGTCCGGCGCATGCTAGATGTTGTTGATCGGCGCAGTGCTCTGGGCAAGCGCGACTATGCCATTCTACTTTTGCTCGTCACGTATGGACTGCGCGGCCATGAGGTGGCCGGATTGACACTGGAGCATATTGACTGGAAGAGAGAACGCCTGTTGGTGCCGCAGCGCAAGGCGGGACACACCACTGCGTACCCTCTCTCTTCAGTAGTAGGCGAAGCTATTCTCGACTACTTAAAAAATGCACGCCCACACGTCGAGGAGCGAAGGCTGTTTTTCCGGGTTCTGGCGCCCGTCCGACCTGTGACGGCGGTTACTGTGTCCAGCCGCGCGACGCACTACCTGCGCAAAGCGGGTATTAATGTCCGTCGCCCAGGTTCGCACACCTTGCGCCACACTTGCGTACAGCGATTGGTCGATGCCGAGTTCAACTTCAAGGTCATCGGCGATTACGTTGGTCATGCGTCGCCAAGTTCCACCCGCATCTATACCAAGGTGGACGTGGAAACCCTGCGCATGGTGGCGCTGGGCCACGAGGAGGTGCTGCCATGACCGCCTCCTTCCACAGCGTACTAGGCAAGGATTTTTCGGCTTACTTGAGTTACAAGCGCGCGCTGGGCCGAAAATTTGATACTGAAGAGCTCGCCTTGCAATTATTCGATCGCTTTTTGGTCGAGGAACGGGTGAGTGATGCGGCGTTAGTGCAACCGGCGTTGATTGAGGCCTTTCTCGCTTCGCGGCCACGCACTCGCCCACGCAGCTATAACCACCTCTTGGGGGTGCTCCGCTGCTTTTTTGCCTGGCAGGTGGCCCAGGAGCGGCTAGCGCATTCTCCGGTTCGTGCTCACCCTCAGCCGGTGACTTCCCAGCTTAAACCCTTCCTGTTCGAACCGGCTCAGGTGGAAGACATCCTGACGTTGGCGTCACAGCTTCCGGACAATTCCCGGGCACCCTGTCGTGGCATGGTCTACCGAACAATCTTCTCGCTGATGTACGGTTTGGGCCTGCGTGTCGGCGAGATTGTGCATCTTCGGTATCGCGACGTCGATTGCCAGCGCAGCCTTCTGGTGATCGACAAGAGCAAGTTTGGCAAGACGCGTTTGGTCCCCTTTGGCCCGCGCATGGCGCAACAGATCGCTGTCTATCTGCAGTTTGGCGTTGATCGGTATGGGTCATGGCAGCCGGATGATCCGGTATTTTCTTTCAGCTTTTTCCCAGAGCGCAAGCCAATGCGTATTGAGACGGTCAGTCAGACATTTCACCACTTGATACTGAAGATGGATCCGTACGTGCCACCTGGCGTACGCCAACCTCATCTGCACTGCCTGCGCCATTCCTTCGCGGTCGCAACTCTGCTCCGCTGGTATCGCACCGGCGTGGATCCCAATCAACGGCTCTTTCATCTATCAACCTTCATGGGCCATGCCGACCCGGCATCGACTGCCTGGTATCTGACCATCACCGAAGCACTGCTCCGGGAGGCGAGCCAACGGTTCGAGCGATTCGCCGATCCCCGCAGAGAGGAGGAGCTATCATGACGGATCAATTGGGGCGTCTCGTCTTTGCCTTCGTAGAAGATCACCTTAAATGCCAACGGGGGCTGCGCCCGGCCAGTATCCGAAGTTATAAGGAGAGCCTGCGCCTGTTCTTGCAATTCGCTGCAAAGGATAAGCATTGCCGGATCACCCGCTTGGAACTGGCTGATCTCACTGGCGAGCGAGTGCGCCATTTTTTGCAACACCTTGAACAGGAACGTGGTAATGGGGTTAGAACCCGAAACCAGCGCCTGGCGGCGCTGCATACCTTCTTCGAGTATCTTGCCGGCCGTGAGCCCTGCGTGCTCGGGGAAGCACAGCAAATTGCTTCCATTCCCGTCAAACGCTGGCAACCGGGCGAGACTCTGTATCTCGAACGCGACGAGATTAATGCTCTGTTCGCTGCCTTGCCCACCGACCACCCTCAGGCTCTGCGCGACCAAGCCTTGCTTCGCTTCCTTTATAACACCGGAGCACGCGTACAGGAGGTAGCGGATCTGCGCGCAACGCACCTGGAACTCGGTTCTGAGCCCCGAGTACGGCTGCATGGTAAAGGTGACAAATGGCGTACCTGTCCTTTGTGGACGCGAACAGCGGGTCTGATGCAGGACTTACTGGAGCAAAATCGGCAACGACGCCACTCCAATGACGCTGTCTTCCTAGCCCGCAACAGTGCGCCGCTGACCAGATTTGGTATCTACAAGATCGTGCGGCGTCATACCGTCAAGGTGGTGAAGAAAAGCGCAGATGGCACAGTGCGGCACATCTCACCCCATGTCTTACGCCACACGACGGCCGTGCATTTGCTTGAAGCAGGTGTCGAGGTCAACGTCATCCGCGCCTGGCTTGGACACGTCAGTTTGGAGACCACCAACCGATACGCCGAGATCACCCTCCGAATGAAAGTGGACGCGCTGCGCACCTGTGAGCCTATTTGGGATTCTCCGGCGGAGTCCCACCGAAAGCCAGTATGGCGATCCAATTCCGAGCTGCTGCAATGGCTGGAATCCCTGTGATCGTTATGTGCCCCAGTGCAAGGGGGCCTCCCTATGGTTTCAAGGTCTTCTAAAGTGAACGGAACATAATGGGATTGGGAACATAATCCGGATTATGTGTCCCGGCACATAATCCGGAACCACCAGTTCCGGCACGCCGCCCAAGAACTCGAAAGTCCGGATGTGAGAGCCGATCCAGTCCGGCAGGGTCTGGCTCCAGGTGGCCTCGGCGTAGGTGTAATTGGACGCACCCATCACCGCCACAAAGACTTGCGCCTCATGGATCTCACCGGTGGTGCGATCAATGACGGGCACCGTGTGCCCAGCA
>NZ_JBSXOP010000005.1:0-3947 GCF_056859535.1 Marinobacter sp. L-46 | reverse complement strand
TCTGGTTGTGAAAGAGCATGCAGGTTAGACTCGGACATGGCGTATCATTCCTCTGTTGGTTGTGATCTTGGCGGTGATCAACCAACAGGATACGCCACCCCTTCAGCCTGCTTCCATACACCAGAAATCACCATAACTCAGGACACGAAAAGAAAAGCTTTAAAGATTTTTAGCCACGGACACTCACGGAATTACACGGACAACAACACAGAGAATTTTATCTGTTGTCAGTGAGCGTCCGTGAGTGTCCGTGGCAAAATAGTTCTTATTTTTTCGTGTTCTTTCGTGGATTTAGTGGCAAATCTTTTTCCTTTTTCCGTGTCCTTCCGCGGATTCCGTGGCAAAAAATTTCAGTTAACCAAAGGCCCACTATGAAACCGGAACTCCGAATCCGGCTCTTCAATCAACTTCTGTTCAATAGCCATAAAATCCGCTACCCGCTCATCCACCGGGCCGCCGTTGGCCTGTACCGCCAGCTTCAGGTAATCCTGGTAATGCCGGGCCTCGGATTTCAGCAGGCTGTTGTAGAACTCCGCCAGTCTCTCATCCAGGTGCGGTGCCAGGGCCGCGAAGCGTTCGCAGGAGCGGGCCTCGATGATGGCACCGACAATCAGCACATCCACCAGGCGGCCGGGGTCTTCGGTGCGCACGGCTTCCCGCAGGCCAGCGGCATAACGTGCCGGTGACAGGTGGGTATAGGTGACGCCGCGCTTTTTCATGATTGCCAGCACCTGCTCGAAATGCCGCAGCTCTTCCCGGGCCAGGCGGGACATTTTGTTCAGCAGGTCGGTGTTGTCCACATACCGGTACATCAGGCTCAGGGCCGTGGAAGCTGCTTTCTTTTCGCAATGGGCGTGGTCAATCAGCATCAGGTCCTGGTTGGCCAGGGCATTCTCGATCCAGCGCGATGGCGTTCGGCAGGGCAGGAAATCGTGTATCTCTTGCAGGGCTTCGTTCATGGCTTTGGCAACGGTCCGGTTCAACAAGCGCGGGAGTATAACGCACCTAACAGAACTCTCCGACCTCTGTCCAACTTAACTTTATAAGGGCTTTCCTATAGAATGCAGCGCCAGATCAAGGAGTCTCTGAATAAATCCTGAAACCCCATCGGTGATTTGAGGCCTTATTCAGAGGCTCCTGTGGCCTTTTCGCCAAAAAACTCCCGCCGGGCACCACGCCCACAGCGCGGAACATTCCAACTGATGAGGGTCCATATCGTGTTAGAAGCCTATCGTGAACACGTTGCTGAACGTGAAGCCCTGGGTATCCCGCCCAAGCCCCTGAACCCCGAGCAGACTGCTGGTCTGATCGAGCTGTTGAAGAACCCGCCGGCCGGTGAAGAAGCCACCCTGGTTGACCTGCTGGAAAACCGCGTTCCGCCGGGAGTGGACGAAGCTGCTTACGTAAAAGCTGCGTTCCTGACCGCGATCGTTAAAGGCGAAGCTGCTTCCCCGCTGATCGACAAGAAGAAGGCTGTCCAGCTGCTGGGCATGATGCAGGGCGGCTACAACATCGCTACCCTGGTCGACCTTCTGGACGACAGCGAACTGGCCGAACTGGCTGGTGAAGAACTCAAGCACACCCTGCTGATGTTCGACGCGTTCAACGACGTTAAAGAAAAGATGGACGCCGGCAACGCCGTTGCCAAGTCTGTTGTTGAGTCCTGGGCCAACGCCGAGTGGTTCACCAACAAGAACAAGGTTCCCGAAAGCACCAAGATGGTCGTGTTCAAGGTAACCGGCGAAACCAACACCGACGACCTGTCTCCGGCTCCGGATGCCTGGTCCCGCCCGGACATCCCGCTGCACGCCCGCGCCGCCTATAAGATGGAACGCGACGGCCTGAAGCCGGAAGAGCCCGGCGTAACCGGCCCGATGAGCCAGATTGAAGAAATCAAGTCCAAGGGCCTGCCGGTTGCCTTCGTAGGTGACGTAGTCGGTACCGGTTCTTCCCGTAAGTCTGCCACTAACTCTGTTCTGTGGTTCTTCGGTGACGACATCCCGGGCGTGCCGAACAAGCGTGCCGGCGGTGTGTGTATCGGTAACAAGGTTGCCCCGATCTTCTTCAACACCATGGAAGATGCCGGCGCCCTGGTTTTCGAAGCACCCGTAGACAACATGAACATGGGCGACGTGATCGAAATCCGCCCGTACGAAGGCAAGATCCTGAACGAAGCCGGCGAGACCATCTCCGAGTTCAAGTTCAAGTCTGACGTCATCCTGGACGAAGTTCAGGCCGGCGGTCGTATCCCGCTGATCATCGGCCGTGGCCTGACCGCCAAGGCGCGTACTGCGCTGGGCATGGGCCCGACAGACCTGTTCCGCCTGCCGAAAGATCCGGAAGCCGGCACCAAGGGCTTCACCCTGGGCCAGAAGATGGTCGGCAAGGCCTGCGGCCTGGAAGAAGGCCAGGGGGTGCGCCCGGGCACCTACTGCGAGCCGCACATGACCACCGTTGGTTCCCAGGATACCACTGGCCCAATGACCCGTGACGAGCTGAAAGACCTGGCGTGTCTGGGCTTCCAGGCTGACCTGGTTATGCAGTCCTTCTGCCACACCGCCGCTTATCCGAAGCCGGTTGACGTTGAAATGCAGCACACCATGCCGGACTTCATCCGTACCCGTGGCGGTGTTTCCCTGCGTCCGGGCGACGGTATCATCCACTCCTGGCTGAACCGCATGCTGCTGCCGGACACCGTGGGTACCGGTGGTGACTCCCACACCCGTTTCCCAATGGGCATCTCCTTCCCGGCCGGTTCTGGCCTGGTCGCGTTTGCTGCAGCCACCGGCGTTATGCCGCTGGATATGCCGGAATCCGTTCTGGTTCGCTTCAAAGGCGAAATGCAGCCGGGCATCACCCTGCGTGACCTGGTACACGCCATTCCGCTGTACGGCATCAAGAACGGCATGCTGACCGTTGAGAAGAAAGGCAAGATCAACGAGTTCTCTGGCCGCATCCTGGAAATCGAAGGTCTGGAGCACCTGACCGTTGAGCAGGCGTTCGAATTGTCTGACGCTTCTGCGGAGCGCTCTGCTGCCGGTTGTACCATCAACCTGTCTGAAGAGTCTGTTGCCGAGTACCTGCGCTCCAACATCGTGATGCTGCGCTGGATGATTGCTGAAGGCTACGGCGATGCACGTACCCTGGAGCGTCGCGCCCAGCAGATGGAAGAGTGGCTGGCCAATCCGAAGCTGATGCGTGCCGACAAAGATGCCGAGTATGCTCACGTAGTGGAAATCGACCTGGCCGAGATCAAAGAGCCCATCGTGTGCTGCCCGAACGATCCGGACGATGCCCGCACCCTGTCCGAAGTGGCCGGCGACAAGGTTGACGAAGTCTTCATTGGTTCCTGCATGACCAACATTGGTCATTTCCGTGCCGCGGGTAAGCTGCTGGCACAGAACAAGGAGCCCCTGAAGACCCGTCTGTGGATGTCTCCGCCCACCAAGATGGACCAGGCTCAGCTGATGGAAGAAGGCTACTTCAACACCTACGGCACCGCCGGTGTTCGCACCGAGATGCCGGGCTGCTCCCTGTGCATGGGTAACCAGGCACGTGTAGCTGCCAAGTCTACGGTTCTGTCTACCTCTACCCGTAACTTCCCGAACCGTCTGGGCGATGGTGCCAACGTGTACCTGACCTCTGCGGAACTGGCAGCTGTGGGCGCGGTACTGGGCAAACTCCCGACTCCTGCGGAGTACATGGAGTACGCCAAGGACCTCGACAGCATGTCTGCGGAGATCTACAAGTACCTCAACTTCGATAAGATGGAGGAGTACACCAAGAAGGCAGCCGAGGCTTCTGTAGCCTAGTTGCGGTAGGAATGCCTCTCACGAGGCACCCCCCGCACAGATCCGTACGTGCGGTATTACCGCATACGGCTCCTGCCTCGGGTGACGACGGCGAAACCGCTCGCTGGGCCAGGGGTGGAGGATACGCGGTAGCGG
>NZ_JBSXOP010000004.1:0-6032 GCF_056859535.1 Marinobacter sp. L-46 | reverse complement strand
CCCGCTACCGCGTATCCTCCACCCCTGGCCCAGCGAGCGGTTTCGCCGTCGTCACCCGAGGCAGGAGCCGTATGCGGTAATACCGCACGTACGGATCTGTGCGGGGGGTGCCTCGTGAGAGGCATTCCTACCGCAACTAGGGAACTGGATGCCCGTGAGGCCCAAGAACACATCACACAGGGATATCATGTAGAAAATCAGTAGAGGAGGCAATAACGCGTCAGCTCGCATTGCGCTTGCAATAAGCCCCATGTACTCCATGTCGATTGGTGTCGCGTATTGTCAACCTGACGCACACACCGGGCAGAAGCGACAAGCAGTGAATTCGGTGCAGAATATATCATCTACGCCTACTTGAACGGATAAAGACAAAAACACTGGAGAAAGAAGTTGGCTTGGAAATTTCAGTTGCAGCTTGCGAGCAAAACAATCGCCAGCACGGTGTTGGGCGGGCTGACCGGAATGGATCGGTTATGGCACCGCCGCGAAGCCAGCATGATAGCCTACGCGGCAGCAGCGTTGTGTGCCTGCGGCTTTGCGTTTGTCTCGCAGCATATTCCAGGTACCGATCCCAGTCGCGTTTTGGTTTCAACAAAAGATAGGATGTGCAACCATGGAAAAAACACTTCGCCTTGACCTCCCGCTCCTCCTTCCCGACACGCCGGATGCGCATGGGGCTTGTGCACAGCGGCTAGCCGAGAGCCTGGAAACTCGTGAAGGTGTCTCTATCGCCCACGTTCGCAATACAGAAAGCGGTGGGGGCATGGAGCTATGTATTCATTACGACCCCGCATTGCTTTCGCTTGAACGAGTCCGCGAAGTCGCCAAGGCGTTCGGGGCAGAGATTACCTCTCAGTTCGGGCACCTCGTGTGGCAGGTTGAAGGTATTCCGGATCAACGTCGGGCAAGAGCGGTCAGCGCACAGCTGCGCAGTCTCCCGGGGGTTGTAGAGGCCGAGGCCAATGCCAAGGGGCCGCTGCGGATTGAATTTGATCGAAGGCAAACTGATGAAAACACTCTGCGCAATGCCCTTCAGAACATGAGACTGTCGCTGGTACAAGACGAATCCAGACCGCATGAGCCGACTGGAGAAGCACACGATCATGAGCATGGCGGCATATTTGGTGCGCAAACGGAACTTATTTTTGTGGCCTTGTGCGGTGCGCTGTTGCTGATTGGCTGGCTTTTGCCGAAGTTCGTGGCGACGCCGCCATGGGCACCCCTGTTCGTCCTCGTGCCCGCCTATTTCTTCGGCGGCTACTACGCCCTGCGCGAGGCTATTGACAGTGTGCGCACTGGCCGGTTCGAGATTGATTTTCTGATGCTGGTGGCGGCGGCGGGCGCGGCAGCGCTTGGTGAATGGGCCGAGGGCGCATTGTTGCTGCTCCTCTTCAGTCTTGGCCATGCGCTGGAAGGCTATGCCATGGGTCGCGCCAAGCGGGCCATCGAAGCGCTTGGCGCCCTGGCGCCCAAAACCGCCACCGTGCGCCGGGATGCCAAGGTCGAAGAGATCGCCGTCGATGCTTTGCGGGTCGGTGACATCGTGCTGGTGAAGCCGAACGAGCGTCTGGCCGCGGACGGGTTCGTCATCAAGGGTGAAAGCAGCGTCAATCAAGCACCGATCACAGGCGAGAGCGTGCCGGTGGACAAATCACCCGTCGGGGATGCGACCGTTGCCGCGGAAAAACCCGACCTCGTGGATGCCGAAAACCGTGTCTTTGCCGGTACGATCAACGGCGGCAGTGCGTTGGAAATTCAAGTCACGCGCACATCGGCGGATTCGACCCTCGCCCGCGTCGTCAAGATGGTGAACGAGGCCGAAACCAACCAATCGCCCACCCAGCGCCTGACCGACCGGTTCGAACGCATCTTTGTACCGGCGGTTCTGGTTCTTGCCGTTGCGCTTTTGTTTGCGGGCTTCGTCGTCGACGAACCTTTCAGCGACACCTTCTATCGCGCCATGGCTGTACTGGTAGCGGCAAGCCCCTGTGCGCTTGCGATCGCGACGCCAAGCGCGGTTCTCAGCGGGGTCGCACGCGCCGCCCGTGGCGGTGTTCTGATCAAAGGCGGTGCCCCGCTCGAAAATCTGGGGCGGCTGACGGCCATCGCCTTCGACAAGACCGGCACACTGACAGAAGGCAAGCCGAAGCTCGTCGATGTGGTGACGGCCGATGACGTAGCGGAAGAGGAGCTTCTGCGGGTGGCGGTTGGGGTCGAGATGTTGAGCGACCATCCCCTCGCCGCTGCCGTTGTCAGGGGTGGACGCGAACGCCTGGGCGATACGCCTGCCGCCGAGTCATTGAACCTGCGCAGCATTACGGGCCGCGGGGTCGTGGCAGACGTCGAGGGCGAGACAACCTACATCGGTAAGGATGACCTGTTCGCGGAGATTGGCGGCCCTGCCATTCCTCCTTCTCTGAAGATCCAAATAGAAGCATTGGAAGCGAACGGCCGCACCACGATGGTTGTTCGCCAAGGCGACCGATATCTTGGCGTGATTGGGCTGATGGATACGCCGCGCGAAGCGGCACCGGCGGTGATAGAGACGCTGCGCACGATCGGCATTCGCCGGATGATCATGATCTCTGGCGACAATCAGCAGGTCGCGGACGCTGTCGCGCGGGCTGTCGGCCTTGACGAGGCACGCGGTGATCTGATGCCCGATGATAAGGTGGAGACGATCAAAAAACTGCGCGCAGAGGCTAAAGTAGCGATGGTTGGCGACGGCGTCAACGACGCTCCCGCGATGGCGAACGCCACAGTCGGCATTGCCATGGGCGCGGCGGGCTCGGATGTCGCGCTGGAAACCGCCGATGTGGCTCTGATGGCGGATAACCTGAACCATTTGCCCTTCGCCGTGGCGTTGAGCCGGTCGACGAGCTCAATCATTCGACAGAACCTGTGGTTCAGCCTGGGCGTTGTTGCCTTGCTGGTTCCCGCGACGATTCTCGGTCTTGGGATTGGACCTGCGGTGGCGGTTCACGAAGGGTCGACTATTGTCGTCGTGTTCAACGCACTGCGCTTGCTCGCATTTCGTTTTGCTCCACCTGTTACACCCGTGGGTAGGGTATCCAATGCGGAAATGTCGGTGTAATCAACCAGACAACAGGAAGCCGTTGCAGGAAGCTCCCAATGAAGTGGATCGAACAAACTCTCGGACCACTCTTCCTGGATGGGGATACAAGGCGTGTTCATTTGTTCGAGCTTCTGCTTGACGTGAATGACGGATTGAAAAAGGCAGGTAATAACACACAATTTACAGGTCATTGGTGCTGGATCATCGGCTGCGCAAACTCCGACGACCGCGCTAGCGGCCTTACATACATGTGTGAAGATTATTATCACAGAATAAGGGGCGGTGTTATCCCGCTCTCTTCCAGAGCCCAACGGGCGCGCCATATATCTGAACGCCGCTCAAGCACCAGATAGTTGCGTTCCGCAATATAGCGCGACTTCTGACCGGGGATACATGGGATTCGGATCGGACACGCCTTGAGCGGCGATTCACCAAATTGTGCAAGGGCCCCCAGAATTCGTGCCCACACCCTTGGCGGGGCGCGATGCGCAATGCCCGAGGCAACCAGCTGGTGTAACCAGCGACCGGCGCCGAGCTTCATCGTGGCACGCGTCGCCAGGTGGATTTCCCCCGAAAGCACCGTGACATCATGGCCGTTGGCAAGCGCCATGTCCCGGATCACCCGAAGCATATCGCACCATTCGTCACGGTGAGCGCGGCTTTGCCACTGATCGCGCAGATCGTCCTCGTATTTCTGCATTTTGGGGATGGCGACCATCAGAGCCTCAAGCACCGACAGGCGTGGACCCAGCAACGGCACGCTGGACATCAGGAACGTGTGACCCTGCACCGGGGTCGAGGCCTCAGCTCGAATCATCTTCCAGCCGCCGTCCCCCATTACCTCGTGGCGCGTACGCTCCGACCTCATATCAGGTGCAAGGAGGCGCAGACCGGCTGTGCGAACACTCCAGCCCAGATGCAGCCCGGCAGGATCGTGGAACCGTTCAGGCAGATCACCATCTACTGCGGCATGCTGAAAGGTCAAAAAACTCTCGCGGGCAACATCAAACAGGATTTGGCCGACCGGTGTGTCGGTCTTCGACCCCGGTAGCGATCCCCAGCCATCGCAAATATCGTGGTCGTCCCACTGCATGAGAGACGGCACGCGCGCGGCGATCCAGACAAATTCCGGCGCACGATAAAGCGCCACGTAGCGCTCCAGGAAGCGTTCGCGCAAATAATGGCGCAAATCGGCAAGATCGGCGCGCGAAGGATCCTTGGGGATATGTTCGGGCCAGTCCTCGCTCAGGGGGTGACCCTCGGTGACTTGGTCAGCATAGACCTGATCGCCACCGTGCAGCAGCAGGGAAAACGGCGCGTTCCGGTGATCTTCTGTCAGGCGTGCCCACATCGCATTGCGCTCGGACCCTTCGCGCTCCAGATCGCCGATTTGCTCGCCGTTGCAGGACACATAGGCGATCCGTATATCGCCTCGAAAATCACTTGCCAAGGAGTAACTTTGGCCGTTCCAGGCATAACAGGACGAGCGGTTTGCGGGCAGGTCGAAGCGTGCTCGCCAAACGGTCATATGATCGTATTCCGCGAGGATTTCCGCTGTATGTACGCCGTGGACCGTTTCGATTGGCTCCGGGCACTCGCCATTGTCCGCAATGAAAAGGACAGAGAGCCGTAACACATATTTCTCGACATGGTCGAGAAAGAGAAGCGGTCCGGTCATGACCGGAGGTTCGGATGTCATGCGCAAGGTGGTTCCGATCAGTCTTCGGGCACTACTGTCGCCGTTGTCCTCGTCGCAGGACAGCGGGTATTGCAATCAGCGCGATCAGCCCTGCAACCCAAACCAGCAGAACGACCGTCTTGACAAGAAAATGAATCGATCCACCCGCCCAGCCGAGCAGCCCCTCAATATTGGCCGCATCACGTAAAGCCGTGGCTTCCTCCCCAAGGCCAAACCACTTCGCAAGCCCCGCTCCGGTATCGGCCAGTGGCCCGGCTGCACCGGAGATCCAGGAGAGGACCGGATCGACCAGCCACCAAGCGCCGAGCGAAAGCGCAGACCATATGACCAGCCCGGCCACGATGACCGAGGTCGGAATATTCAGCACCGGCAGGGCTCTGCGTTCGCGATAGCCGGAATGGTCATCGCCCTCATAATACCCACCCATGTCGCGATACCGTCTGTGTTTGGGTCGCCGGAAAAGATGATGTCCCATGATTTGCTTCCTCTAAGGGTGACGTTCACCTCCGCCAACACAACGTATCGCATCCTTGACCACCAGATGACCGCGGTGCGCGTCAAGGCCCCAGGTCAAAGTCCAGACGTAAGGATCCTGCGCCGCGGTGACACCAGGCAGGCCCATGTCCACCCGAGTTGCGCCGCCTGAACAAACCTGTCTAATCAAAAATTTCCGACAACCAGGACTTGCGGCGATACCCATGTTTGCCATGGCCTCCATGCTTGCCGTAACCGCCGTGCTTGTCATAGCCTCGGGGTTCTGGCTCGCGACGTGGTGGCGGCGCCAGTTCTACGGCACTACGCTCGATGATCTTGTCCAGCTCCCCCCGGTCCAGCCACACGCCCCGGCATTTGGGGCAATAATCAATTTCCACACCTTGTCGATCGGCCATCGTCAGATCAACACTCTCGCATACTGGACATTTCATGAGCTTCTCCTTTAGGTCAATCATCAGGGAAATCATAGTAGCACCATACTCACACCCCTTCACACTTGGGGCAACTAATCAAAATATTCTCCAGCATGTTATCGGCACCAACCATGATTAATTGGTGTGCCCAGAAGCCCCCTGCCCCCATTGAGCAGGTGATCTATTATCTGTTGTGAATCAAGGGGCAGTCTAGCCCGAATTTCTCATGAGGGGATAAAAGAAAGCGGCTGAAAGTGTTAAAATTTCAGGACCTTACACCATCAATCAACACCAACAACCGCTATCCAAAATGGTACCTCAAAAACTGACCTTCTCGCCACTTTCCCGC
>NZ_JBSXOP010000003.1:0-6014 GCF_056859535.1 Marinobacter sp. L-46 | reverse complement strand
GTGGGATATGTTGCAACGCTACATGGACGTCACCCAGCCCCTGCCAGACATGCCCCGGTTGGAGCCGTTTCGCCACCTGGACCCGGTGACCGCCAAGTACGACCAGACTACTAGCCGTAACCCCCGCTACTGGCGAGACCTCAATCTGGAGAACTGGCAGAAGGGAGAGGGTGCGGAGATATTGAAAAAGCAGCGGCAGTATGCGTGGGGCCGCAGGCAATGCAGAGTCACTCCGCAATTGGGCAGTGTGAATATGCCCACTTATCGCCAAAGTCGACCGGAAACAGCCTGTGTCGTGTAAGGCCCTCACTTCCGGTTGTGGTGGGAGTTCGAATAGTTTCTTGTGCCCACGGAGGAATATTTTTGGCTGAAACCCAACCAGGTCAGCGGATGAATGCACAACAGCCCGTGTCCTGTTTTTCAGACACTGCATTTCGGGCAACTGATATTGGCCCATTGCCGAAACCGCCCGAGGAGCGAGCTCGAATTGGAGAAGAGCTCCAGCCCATCGGCAGCTATGCATTCACTATTCCGTACCAGGGAACTGTTCAAGACATTGAGGTACTTCAGGATCATGAAAAGCAGGATCCTCAGTTTTGTTCAAATGACTGGTGGTGGGATCATCAGCGGATTCGCTTCCTGAATGAAAAGCTGGGGCTCAAAGTTTTAATTCTTTTGGTGCCGATGCTGTGGATATTGACGCTTGTTGTTGGAGGGACCGGGGCAATTGTTTGGGGCACGGTAGAAATGACAGAATCCTATGAGTTGCCCGCTTTCCTGCACTTGATGGCATTGTTCGTTTTAGTGCCTGCGTGGCTTCTGGTTTCGTTTTGGATGATTCGTCCCACAACAAACTGGCTCATGAGCACCGGCATCGGTTTCATCCTTAAACCCTTCGAAAAAGCCATCAACAAGAGGCTGGACAAGACCCTTGAAGACGGCTGCAGCGAATTCAACCGGGTCAGCGGGCAGGTGCGGCTGGCCATGGGAGGAGGTCGCTTTTTCCAGGCGCCGTTCGTCGAGTTTGATGCCTACGTCGACCGCGTTATCCAGCAAAGTGGTGTGTTTTACCGTCTGATTCTGGTGCATCGTTACACCCAGAAGTCTTTTCATGGGATGGCGTTCAGCTCCATCGAATCCAGCAAATCAGAGGTGCTCGCCACCTGGGACATGCTGCAGACCTACATGGATGTAACGCAACCCTTGCCCGACACCCCTCGCCTGGAGCCCTTCCGGCACCTGGACCCGGTAACCGCAGAGCACGATAAGAGAGCGGGGCGCAATCCCAGATACTGGCGTGACCTCGATCTGGAGGCCTGGAAAAATGGTGAGGGCTGGAACGAGGTCCATCGGCGGCAGGAGAGTTATCCCTGGGGCGAGAGAACCTGCAAGCTCACTCCGCAACTGGGTAAGATTTCGATGGATGAATACCGCAAACTACGACCGGCCGATGCTTGGCCGATTTGATGCCTTGGCCTCTGCCCACAATTTGAGGGGGTAGCAGCTGGGGTGTGGGCCTCGGGCCTGTCGCTATTGCGCAGGCCACTCCCCCGGCACCACAAACCACCGCCCCCGCTCAACCCAACACCCAAGCCCCGGTTGCCACTCCACCCGAGCAAACAACACCGGCACGCCCTTAGCCTCCACAAACTCCAGCGCCTCCCGGGCAGCTCGAACATCAGGCTGCTCACTCTGCCTCCAGGGCCCAATCCAATGGGGCTTTTTCAACGGCACCCAGCCGGTCAGGTCTGAGTTCTCCAAATCGCGGGCATAGCACCAGCGCCCTTGCAAATGCTCCGTCGGCACGTAATCCGGCAGTTCCACCCGATCACCGGGATAGAACAGGTAACCCGGCATAAACACTTTCGGGGTAAGGGCCTCTGAAATCCCCAGCTCTGCCAGCAACGCCTGAGCCTCCACCCGCTGCGCCATGGGGCTTTGGTGGCTCAGTATTCGGTGTGCTTTCAGGTCCAGCCGGTCCTTTGCGTTGGGGCCGTACCATCGAGTGCCGGTTTCGCCTTCGTTCACGCCCAGATAGTATTTAATGGCGATCTCGTGGTGTTCCAGGCAACCGGTCTGGCGGTTACGCACTACGAAGTCCAGCTCGCCAATGGTTCGGTTATCGGCTTTGATTTGCTGGTTCTTCAGTAATAGCTCCCACCCCAGCAATTCTTTCAGAAGCACTTCATACAAACGTTCAAAGTAATGGCCTAACCGGCGCTCGGCGGGCTGGGCTAGCCTTGCGGGCATGGCTTCCGGTTGTTGGTCCCAGTGCTGCAATCTTTCCTGGTAGTTGTCAGGTAACCATTGCTGCGGATAGAAAGACACAGGCGCTTCGAGCAACTGCGGTGCAGAGCACAGCCACGCCAGGTGGCGCACCGCCGGTGTCTGAAAGGTGAGTGGGGTTTCGGTATCTGCGTTTTTCGTCATGGCCCGAGAATAACGTAAACTGTGGCGGTTTAAGAGCCATTAAATTCAGGAGCCAACCATGCAATACCTGCATACGATGATTCGAGTCAGCAATCTGGACGACACTCTCCACTTCTTCTGCGACCTGCTGGGTATGGTGGAAATCTCCCGTAAAGACAGCGAGCAGGGCCGCTTTACCCTGGTGTTCCTGGCCGCTCCGGAAGACGAAGCCCGTGCCCGGGAAAATCAGGCACCGATGGTGGAGTTGACCTACAACTGGGATCCGGAGGAATACACCGGCGGCCGTAATTTCGGGCACCTGGCGTTCCGGGTGGATAACATCTACGAGCTGTGCGAAAAGCTCCAGGCCAATGGCGTAACCATCAATCGCCCACCCCGTGATGGTCATATGGCCTTTATCCGCACGCCGGATAATATCTCCATTGAACTGTTGCAGAAAGGTGACGCACTGGAGCCCCAGGAGCCCTGGGCCAGCATGGGTAATACTGGTACTTGGTAAGTCTGGGTACATAAACCCCCGGAGCAACGACAAATCCTTGCGCCAGTCATCAAAACTGCCGGATTGTCGTTGCTCCGGTTCTCCCGGGTCTCTAGAATTTGCGACCGTTTTCACAATCGCATCAGGATGATGCGCCTCTCATGACCAAGGAAGGAGTTGCCGAATGGATGATTGGCAAGCTTGCCTGTCTCCGGCCTGCCAGAGTGCATTGGTTCAGGCCCGGGACAGCGTCGACCGCCGCGGCGGTTCGGTAATCACTGCAGAAGATTTCCTGTTGGCGTTGCTGGACGCGATTCCGGACATCGCCCCGTTTCTCAAGCGCCAGGGTGTCGACCTGGACGAACTGGTGCGCACCATTCAGGGCGAACAGCCAATCGTTACCGAAGTCCGGGGTGATGGCGACCTGTCTTCCCAGCTGATTTACTGGATTTCCGGAGCCCGGGAGACTCATGCGGTGTCCTGGCTAGAGTGGCCGCACCTGCTCAGGCAGTTGGCGTCGGGCGCTGAACGGCTGCAGGACAAAGCCTATGTGGCGGTGCTGGAACTGGTCAGCCACTGGCCGGCGCAGCATGAGGAACCACCGGCACCGGTTGTCGGCGTGGATCAGGACATTACTCCCTTAACGGTTACCGATCCGGCCTGGCTCGAGTTGGCAGAAGAAGTGGTGGTCATCACCGCAGCCAACTCCCGGGCGCTGATCTGGCTGAAGGGCGATGCCGGGTCCGGTAAAACCAGTTGGTTGAGCGTGTTGAAGTCTATGCCCGGTTTTCTCTGGGTTCAGGTGGACCCCCGACGGCAGGCCGAGATTATGGCGTCAGACCAGCCTGTCGCACCAACAGCTGAAGCCGGCCCGCTGCACTGGCCTGCCCTGATGTTGGACAACGTGTCTCCTGCCGGGTTGCTGGAGCTGATTCAGCAGCCGGATGGTGTAGTGCATGAGCTGGTTACTGGCTGGCAGGGCCCGGTGCTTCTGTTGTCTGAAGATAACGGCGATTCAGGTGCACCGGAGCGATTGGCTCAGTCGCTGGGCCGGGCCATCGATTCGCTTATGATGCCGGAGATGAGTGCAACCCAGCGCAAGGCCATCCTGATGGCGCACCAGCCGTCAATTGAGAAACGATGGAACATCCAGCTTTCCTCGGCAGCAGTAGACTATGCCAGCTCCCGGAACAGCCGGATGGTTGCGCGGCCCGGTGGCATGCTGGAGTGGGTGCGCCGGGCGGCAGCGCGGCTTGACCTGTTTGCCGGTCGGGGGCCACTAGGCGCCCTGGCGGTTGCAGGTCAGCAGGATGCGCTTCGGCGCCAGTCGTTGGTGGCGCTGGCGAGGGGGGATGACTGGGCGGTTTCTGAGCAGGAACTGGCCCGGTTATCGATTCAGCAGGCGGCCGCCGAAGTCGGCTGGCATGAACGTCAGCGTTCGGGAACCCTGCGGCGCCTTCTGGCGGAAGATCTGCGCGAGGAACTCGAACGATGGGTTGCAGGCAAGCCCGGGCCGGTTCACTATGTGCTGCATTGTGAACAACAGCATGGAGAATCCTCGGGTGCAGGATCTGGAAATCTATATTCGTGACCTTGAGTCGGGCGCGGTGTCGCGCTGGCTGGAAGGCCAGCTTGACCAGTTACAGCTGGATGATTCTGACGTGTCATCGGTGGCGAAGGGTACGGCTTCCTTCAACGGCGCTCGCCTTCGCATCAGTTTGTACCCCGGTGCCTTTGGCAAACGATTTACCTCTCTGGTACTGGAGGGTGAAGACCTGCCCTGGAACAGTGATCTGGAATGCGCCCGAAGTGCCTGGCGGGCGATGGAGGGTGAGATCCGTTGCAGCCTGGGTGACTGGAAAGAAGGCGATCCGGTAGAGGATGAAAAGTGGTGGCGGTTGGATCACCGGGGTGAGCAGCAGGTGGTGTGGAACTGACAGTTCGACCACCCATATAACGCAAAAAGGCAGCCAGTTGGCTGCCTTTTTGCTGTCTTCAGAGCAGAATTATTCGCTCAGGATAGACACGTTGTCGGCTTGCAGGCCTTTGTCAGCTTCAACCACGTTGAAGCGAACCAGCTGGCCCTGGCGCAGAACACGACGGCCACGGCCACGGATGGCGCGGAAATGTACGAAGATTTCGTCGCCGCTGTCACGAACGATAAAGCCGAAGCCCTTCTTCACGTTGAACCATTTGACGGTGCCCTCTTCGTTGCCTTCCGGGGTGCTGTCGTCAAAATCGTCTTCGTCGTCATCGTAGTTGTTGGCAGGCTGGCTGGCACGGGCCGGACGGCTTTGGCTGCGGGCATTGGTTGCGGTTGCAGGCTGCTTGCCGGCCAGTGCAATTGCCAGGAAGCCGGCAACGGCGAAAAGAACGAAGGCAATGATGTAGGCGGCAATGCCACCGCTGGCGCCCAGGGCCTCAAGGCCTTCGCCAATGGCGAGCAGGCGCAGGGGGTCCGGAGTGGTGGTAAGCAGAAGGCCCAGTATAAACGGTGCCGGAATCGCGATCAGAACAGCAACGAGGATCGCCTTGGCTGGATTACGCATTGGCTGATTATTCTCCATGATTTTACAGTAACGATAAAAAGCCGGGCATCAGGTAACATGGCATGTCCGGCCGATGAGCGCCGCCTGGCCAGAAACCCGGCTGTGGCGGTAAAAGGCGGCATGATACCAGATTACTGAAAGGGCTGACCAAACCTCATGAGCAAAAACACCCTCGAAGACAGAATTGCGGAACTGGAAATGCGACTTGCGTTCCAGGATGACGTGATTAATACCCTGAGTGAGCAGGTGGCCAGGCAGGAAATGGATATTCGGGAGCTGTGGGATGCCAAGAAGACGCTGCACAAGCAGCT
This sequence comes from Marinobacter sp. L-46, assembly GCF_056859535.1. Taxonomy (NCBI): domain Bacteria; kingdom Pseudomonadati; phylum Pseudomonadota; class Gammaproteobacteria; order Pseudomonadales; family Marinobacteraceae; genus Marinobacter; species Marinobacter sp. L-46. Next base: position 246 of record NZ_JBSXOP010000003.1, on the reverse strand, counting down.
GAAGGATATTTCGCCGTCCAATATCCGGCCAGAGGAGCAGGAGGTGCCGCCTCCTCACTACTAATTCCGGAGTCGGCTGCCGGCTCCGGGGTCAGACCCCCGCGCGTGAAGTGACCCCCGAAAGTTGGACACCGACTTTTGGGGAGTCACATGACAAGAACACATAGTGAAGCATTCAAATTAAAGATGGTGAAGCTTTACCTCGAAGGCGGGGCCAGCTTCAACCGCATCTCCAGAGAATTCAAT
>NZ_JBSXOP010000002.1:0-3116 GCF_056859535.1 Marinobacter sp. L-46 | reverse complement strand
CCTAGTGTTCCGTCTGGTTAATTCCTAAGCGAAAATGTGCTACAATTCGAGCTATTGTTCACGAGCTCGGAGACTCTGTTTTGGCCCGGAAACCAGCACCCTTTAATCTTACGGTAAACGATCAACTGGAGCTGGAAAGCTGGCTGCGAACAAGCACGCTGAGTCAGAATCTTGTTCTGCGAGCACGAATCGTTTTGGCCCTGAATGCCGGTGAATCACCCAAAGTCGTTGCGGAGCAACTGGGAACCACGACGGCCACGGTATTTAAGTGGCGTAATCGTTACACCGAACAGGGCCTGAGCGGTCTTCGGGATGCACCAAGACCTGGACAACCCAGAAAGCTGGATCAGAAAAAGGTTAAAGCAATTCTTGATGACACGGTCAAAAAGGTGCCCAAGGAATCTACCCACTGGAGCATCCGGTTGATGGCCGAATATGCCGGTGTCAGTCGCTGGCAAGTGCATCAGATCTGGAAAGCCGCTGACCTGAAACCGCACCGGCTGAAAACCTTCAAAATAAGCAATGATCCGGACTTTGCTGAGAAGGTTTTCGATGTCGTTGGCCTGTACCTGAATCCGCCGGATAACGCGCTGGTGCTGTCGGTTGACGAAAAAACGCAGATCCAGGCACTGGATCGCACTCAACCAAAGCTGCAACTGAAACCCGGCCAGATCGAGCGCCGTACCCACGATTACAAGAGGCACGGGACGACCAGCTTATACGCGGCCCTGAATATCCTGAACGGCGAAGTGATTGGGCGCATTACACAACGCCACCGCGCCAAAGAGTTTCTCGATTTTCTGCGACAAATTGATCGAGAAACACCGAAAGAGCAGGACCTTCATCTGATTCTGGACAACAGCTCGACTCACAAAACACCAGAAGTGAAGGCCTGGCTGGAAAAGCATCCCCGGTTCAAGCTTCACTTCACACCAACCAGCGCCTCTTGGCTGAATGCCGTGGAGGGCTGGTTTGGTCAACTGGAACGCCGCGCTTTGTACCGTGGCATTTTTACCAGTGTCGGCGAACTTAAGAAGGCGATTCGTCGCTTTATCCAAACTCATAATGAGAAACTGGCAAAGCCGTTCCGCTGGCACAAGAGTGCAGAATCGATTATGACTTCAGTGACGCGAGCAAAGCTGAGTGTTATTGATAATAAATAAAGGGATTACCCAGACGGGACACTAGACTTCAAACAGTGGGACCTGAAAAGCCGTGACAACGCAGTCAGAACGGTAGTGCAGATGGCCGTGTGCATGGCCAATGGTGGCGGTGGTACCGTGGTGTTTGGCGTGGCTGATCGCATACAGGGGCGGAACAACGCTATCCTGGGCGTACCACAGGAAATAGACGCCAATCTCCTGAAAAAAGCGGTATACGACCAGACTGACCCGAAAATAATGCCGGTGTTCGAAGAACTGTCCGTACCGGAAGGCACTGGCCGGGTACTGTTGATGCAGATTCACCCCGGTATGCCGCCATACACGGACACTGCAGGGCGGGGCACCATCCGAGTCAGTAAAGATTGCGTTCCGCTGACGGGCACCGTTCGCCGTAAGATCAGTGTGGAAACCGGCGAGACTGACTATACCGCCGAGCCCGTTGCCCCTGTGGACAGCTCGCTTTTGTCGGCCACAGCGCTGGAAGCATTGCGCAACCAGGCCAGCAGGGAACGGGCACCAGAGGATCTGCTGCGTTTGTCTGACGCAGAGCTGCTGTCCACCCTGGGGCTGATCAAACAGGGCAAGCTCACCAGGGCGGCAATCCTGCTGACCGGCACTGAAGCGGCTATTCGGGAACACCTGCCCGGCCATAACTGGACTTTCCTACAAATGACCTCCGATACCGACTACGGCATCCGGGAAGACCGGGTCAGTGCACTGCCTTTGTCCGTAAAGCGCATCGAAGAACTTCTGGTGCCCTTTAATCCTATCACCACCTACAAGCAGGGCATGTTCCACTACGAATACCGCACCTGGCCAGAAATTGCCGTGCGTGAGGCGCTGATGAATGCCTTTTGCCATGCCGATTTGCGCATAGCGGGGCCGGTGATGGTTAAGCTCTATGCCGACCGGTTGGAAATCAGTAATAACGGCGGGTTTATTGCCGGAATCACTCCTAACAATATTCTCCACCACCAACCGGCTGCCAGAAACCCTTTGCTGGTTGAGGCCCTTACCCGGCTGCGCCTGGTAAACCGCAGCAACCTCGGTATTAACCGCATGTTCTCTGCCTTGCTAATGGAAGGCAAAGAGCCACCCCAGATCCGGGAAATTGGCGAGTCAGTTCAAGTGAGCTTTCCCAAACGGGAGTTGAACGCCACCTTCCGTCTGTTTGTGGCGGAGGAAAGTGAACGTGGGCGTACCTTGGGCGTGGATGAGCTGATGCTTCTGCAGTACCTGCTCCACCATCCGGAAATAGACACCAACACTGCCGCCAACCTGTGCCAGCGTGGCGAAGCAGAGATGCGCGAAAAGTTATCCACAATGGAATCGGCTGGCTACATCGAACATGGTGGTACCGGCCGGGGCGCCTACTGGTGCATCCAGCCAGAGCTTTACAATCGCCTGGCTGACGACGGCCACAGCGAAGCCCGCCGTCGTATTGGCTGGGATGCCGCGAAAACCCGGGTGCTCAGTATTCTGATGGAACGTGCGAAGCGCGGTGAAGAAGGCTTGAGAAATGCTGAAGTGCGCAAAATCACCAAGTATTCCCGTAATCAAGTAACCACGCTGATGAGGGAGTTGGCCGCAGAAACTGGCCGGGTCAACCAGTCAGGTCACGGTGCAGGCTCTCGTTATTACTGGGAGGCAGACAAGAGGGAATAGCTCAGCCAATGCTTTACGTGCAATTAAGAGTGCAATTTATCCAAAATTTGCAATTACAATTGCACTGCATGCAATTCGTGCCCAGTGAACTTATTAGGGATGTGACGCGTGATGCCATTTGATCATTGGGCTTGGTGTTCCGGACTTTGAGTTATGGTGATTTCTGGTGTATGGAAGCAGGCTGAAGGGGTGGCGTATCCTGTTGGTTGATCACCGCCAAGATCACAACCAACAGAGGAATGATACGCCATGTCCGAGTCTAACCTGCATGCTCTTTCACAACCAGAG
>NZ_JBSXOP010000001.1:0-2444 GCF_056859535.1 Marinobacter sp. L-46 | reverse complement strand
GTAAGCGCCATTAAACCGACCCACTTGCCCTAACCGTATTGAGCCACATTTTTTAAAGCTGGCAGCTCTGCATTCCAGGGCAAGAGAGCTTCCAATTGTTCGAGGGTAACCGCATCAGCGATGTGCGTCAGCACATGGTGGATGTACGCCGACGGTTCCAGCCCGTTGGCCTTGGCCGTTTCGATCAGCGAGTAACAGGTGGCGCTGGCTTTCGCGCCTTGCGAGGTGTCGGCGAACAGCCAGGCTTTTCTTCCCAGAGCGAACGGGCGGATGGCATTCTCGGCACCCGCGTTGCTGATTTTCAGGTCGCCACGTTCGCAGTAGCCAATCAGGGTATCCCATTGGTTCAGGGTGTAATCCATCGCCTTGCGGGTGAGCGAGCCTTTCAGCACCTTGCTGGCGTTTTTCTCCAGCCAGGCCTTGAAAGCATTCAGCAGCGGCAGGCTTTTTTCCTGGCGCACGCGGTAGCGCTCGGCGTCACTCAGTTCGTTCGCGGCTTTTTCTAGGGCGTACAGTTTGCGGATGTGACTGAGGGCCACATCGGCTTTCGATGGCTGGCCTTTTTTGCCCTTGGCTGGCGCAGCCCGGGAGGCTTCCACGAACTTGCGCCGGGCATGGTCCCAACAACCGATGCGTGTCAGACCGTTTTCACGGCAGACCTGCCCATAGCCGGAGTAGCCATCGGCTTGCAGGATGCCCTGGAAGTCATCCAGCAGGCGCACCGGCACCTTGCCACCTCGTGATGGATCATACTCGAACAGAACCGAGGGTTTTCCCGGTGGACCACCCCGGGTCACCCACATCCACTTGTCCGATTGGGCTTTTTTGCCATCCTCCTTGAGCACCTGGATCCGGGTTTCATCGGCCTGCAGGTAGTCACTGCCGTTCTGGGTTTCACGCATCAGGGTCATCAGCGGTTTGAACACGTCGTTCAGGCGGATGATCCAGTGGGCCATGCTGGTGCGGCTCAGGTCATGACCCAGGCGCTTGAACATCTGCTCCTGCCGGTACAGTGGCAGGCCATCGGCGTACTTGGAGGTGATCAGGTAAGCCAGTAGTGACGGTGTGGCAATGCACTTGCCCAGTGGGTGCTTGGACCGGGCGGCCGCAATGACATGCTCTTGACCGTCTTGTTCGAACACCGCCTTTTCCTGCCAGTACTCCAGGACTTTCAGTTGGGCCGGAATGTACTCCAGCTCTTCCTTCACTTTGGTGAAGAAGGTCTTGCTGGCGCCGGCTTTCTCTTCCTCGCTGAGGGTCAGTTCAATACGCTCACGCAAGAGCGTGTCGGAGAAGCCGCGTTGGCGGCGCTTGCGGGAGCGAGGCGGCGCATCGGCTTCTTCCACATCGTCAGGGAGTTCGTCGCGCAGTGCGTCAATTTCGACTTCCAGCTCGGCTTCGTCGAACAAGAGGATCTGGCGGGGTTGTTTTTCACTGCTTGCGGCGAACTGCTGGATCTTCTTGTGGCGCAGGAGTTCTTCGAGAATAGCGATATAGTTGTCGCGACGCTGGAGGGTCTCATCACGTTGCTTCAACTGGCTCTGCAGATCGCCGATAACGGCCGCCATTTCAACGGGCGAGAGACCGCTGAAATCGGGTGTTTTGGGCGTGTTATCAGGCATTGTTTTCATGGCGAAATTATAGCAAAAACAACGCCCTGACACACTTAAAAAGTGCTACCCAACGCTCTCATAATGCAGGGTTTTATGGCCCTGCAGCAGGGTGATGTCGTAGCCGTCCAGCAACCAGTTGATCTGCTTGCCGTTCAACGGCATCAGCTCATCCGACGGCCCCGGCCACTTGAATTTCTCCTCGGCCAGGGACTTGTAGTAGAGCACGAAGCCGTTGTCTTCCCACATCAGGCACTTGATCTTGTTCCGCTGTCGATTGGTGAACGCATAAAGCGCTCCGGAGAACGGGCTGTGCCCCAGCTCCTGCTCGACAATCAGCGCCAACCCAGTGGCCTGCTTGCGGAAATCGACAGGCTGTCGATACAGGTAAATCTCCGGCAGGTCCCAGGAGGGGCGAAGGTACCGGTGGCGCATTACAGTTGCCTCAGCACGGCACCGAGCAACTCCACATTGCCGGCGTGCAGGCCGGTGATCGAGACGCCGCCGGGCAATGACACCGTTAATCCTTCTGACGACTCCGGACCAGGCACTGCCGATACCTTGGCAAACCCAGGCGACGACACGGGTTGCTCCGGAACCGCTGTCTCCGGTTCGGCCAGCTTTTTGCGCCAGTAAACAAAGCGGCAATAAGTCAGTGATTGCTGCTGGCAGTAGGCCATGCCGGACAAACCGGATGCCTGCCAGTCTTCGATACGTTGCTGCCAGAGCCGTCTGCGTTCGATGTGTGTCATACTGATTTCTCCTGGGTTGACGAGGAAATCAGTGTGGGCAATCTTGGTAACCGAAAGTAGGTGCTGGTTTATTGGCGCTTAC